>CALCFP010000206.1 GCA_937900725.1 uncultured Bacteroidota bacterium
TTCTTGGAGGCTTCGAACACGCGGAGGACGTCCTGATTCTCGACAGATGAGAGATCCAGCTTGGCTCCTGTATCTGATCCAAGTTCGGTATAGTTGGTCACGTCCGGCTCGTACTGAAGCCTGACCCATGGGTTCTTTCTGGCTGTCATAGAGCGGCTTTGAGTGCTGTGCAGACTGTGTCTATCTGTTCTTCAGTGAGATATGGATGCATAGGGAGGGACAGTACGGTCTCGCAGAGCCTGTCCGCCACGGGGCAGTTTCTGACCGACAGTCCGGCAAAGGCCTGCTGCCTGTGCATAGGAAGCGGATAATAGACCATCGTCGGGATGTCCTGTTCATTTAGAGCCTTCTGAACTCTCTCCCTCTGCTGGGATGACTCTAGACGGATGGCGTACTGCGCCCAGCTGGAGCCGAAGCCTTCCTCCACCACAGGGACTGGGACCACGCCCTCCAGCCTTTCGTTATATCTGCCTGCGGCAATGTTTACGTCCGTCAGTTCCCATTCTTTGAACGCCTTGAATTTTTCAAGCAGAACGGCCGCCTGAATGGTATCAAGCCGGGAGTTCATACCGATACGGACATTCTGATATTTGTCGGACCCTTTACCATGGACACGATAACTGTCCATCAGGGACGCCCATTCGTCATTGTCAGTGAACACGGCTCCGCCGTCACCGTAGCATCCGAGGTTTTTTGATGGGAAGAACGATGTGCAGCCTATATTGCCCATAGTTCCAGCCTTCTTGATTGTACCGTCGCTAAATCTATATTCTGCTCCTAAGCCTTGAGCAGTGTCTTCTACAATGTATAGGCCAAATTCTTCCGCAATCTTCAGTAGTGGTTCCATATCGGCACACTGACCGAATAGATGAACAGGTACTATTGCTTTGGTTTTTGGCGAGATAGCCTTCTTTACGGATTCAATGTCGATGTTGAATGTTTTTGGGTTGACGTCAACCAAAATGGGTGTAAGGCCCAGCAGTGCAATTACTTCAACAGTAGCAATGAAAGTGAAGTCTGTGGTTATTACCTCGTCGCCTGGTTTCAGTCCAAGTGCCATCAATGCCACTTGCAGTGCATCGGTACCGTTCCCGCAAGTTATGACATTCTTAACTTGCAGATGTAGTGCCAACTCCAACTCAAAAGCCTTGACATCGTTGCCTTTGACAAATTGGCAACTGTCAATCACATTTTGGATTGCGTTGTCAATTTCGGGTTTTATCTTTAGGTATTGACTTTTTAAGTCAACCATACACAACGGTTTCATAATGGCATATATATAAATGTTAAGAGCCGATGGTTAAATCGGCTCTAACTGATTTATGCGCGTGTTTTTATTTGGCGTAACTTACTGCACGTGTTTCGCGGATAACTGTAATCCTTATTTGTCCAGGATAAGTCATTTCGTCCTGAATCTTCTTTGCAATGTCGAACGACAGTGATTCTGCATCTGCATCGCTTACCTTCTCGCTACCTACTATCACACGCAACTCGCGGCCTGCCTGAATTGCGTATGTTTTGAGTACGCCAGGGTATGAAAGTGCCAAATCTTCAAGTTCTTTCAGTCGTTTGATGTATGACTCGACTACTTCGCGGCGTGCTCCAGGACGTGCACCTGAAATGGCGTCGCAAATTTGGACTATAGGTGCTATGAGAGTCTGCATTTCCACTTCATCGTGGTGTGCGCCAATGGCATTGCAGATGTCAGGTTTTTCCTTGTATTTCTCGGCAATGTTCATACCTAATATTGCGTGTGGCAACTCTGGCTCGTCGTCAGGCACCTTTCCTATATCGTGTAGCAGGCCTGCACGTTTTGCGGCTTTAGGGTTTAATCCCAGTTCTGAAGCCATTATGGCTGCCAAGTTGGCAACTTCGCGTGAGTGTTGCAGAAGGTTTTGCCCGTATGATGAACGGTATTTCATTTTTCCGATTAAACGGATTAGTTCAGGATGCAATCCGTGAATTCCAAGGTCAATGGCAGTGCGTTTGCCAGTCTCAATCATTTCTTCCTCTACCATCTTTTGTGTCTTTGCCACAATCTCCTCAATGCGGGCAGGGTGGATGCGGCCGTCGGTGACAAGTTGGTGAAGAGCGAGGCGGGCAACTTCGCGGCGAACAGGGTCGAATGCCGAAAGAATGATAGCTTCAGGGGTATCGTCCACAATGATTTCCACACCAGTGGCAGCCTCAAGGGCGCGGATGTTGCGGCCTTCGCGGCCAATGATGCGACCTTTTATGTCGTCATTCTCAATATGGAATACAGTCACTGAATTTTCAATGGCCTGTTCCGAGGCGACACGTTGGATTGTCTGCAATATTATGCGTTTTGCCTCCTTGTTTGCTGACAGACGAGCCTCGTCCATTATCTCATTTATTTCAGACATTGCCTGAGTGCGAGCTTCAGCTTTTAACGAGTCCATAAGCTGGTTCTTCGCTTCTTCTACAGATATGCCTGAAATTGAAACAAGTTGTTCAACTTGTTGCTTGTGAACTTTGTCAAGTTCCTCGTTTTTCTTTTCTGCAATTTCAAGTTGAGCAGTAAGACTATCTTTCAGAGTGTCAACCTCTTTCTTCTTGCGGTTATACTCTTCAATTTGATGATTGATGCCGGCTTCTTTCTGTTTCAGTTTGTTTTCGGCTGCAACCACTTTGTTGTTGCGTTCGTTGATGACTTTTTCGTGCTCAGCCTTGAGTTGCAAGAATTTCTCCTTTGCTTGAAGTGCCTTTTCCTTCTTTATCATTTCTGCTTCGGCTTCTGCCTCTTGCACCAACCGTGTTGTTTTTTTCTTCAATGCAATCTTCAGTATTATGAATGCTATTACAAATCCAACAATGACTGATATGATTGCAATAATTACCAATTGCTTATCCATATAGTTATTAATGTTAATAAATAAAAAAGCCGCACCGGAAAGTATTTGTGAAAACTCCTATAAAAATATAGGCGGAGATGCGGCGATTGTTTCTTACTTCCACTGAACCCGAAGGTTCCGTCTTGCGGCGGTGAGGCCTGTCTTACGCAATAATAAACGCAACCCCTAAAATAATTAGTGTTGAGTTTCCCAAACTATTCCAAACCGGTGCGGTTATTTATTCGGTTTATATATAAAAGAACTCGTTGTTATTCTTAATCATTTAGTAAAGATGACAACTGGTTGTCAAGTTTGCTTAATTCTTCAATAACTGGCAGAACTTCAAAGTGCTCTTCGCTTTCAACAACGTGTGTCGCAAATTGTAGGGCAACCATTGCCAAAAAGTCCTGGCCGTCTTTGTTGTTATACAATTGCTTATATTGGGCAATCGTATCGTTTATCTTTTTTGCAGCCTTCCTTATTTTCTCCTCATCATTGCGATTAATCTTAATAGGATAAGACCTGTCACAAAGGGTGATGTTTATGGTAAATTCGTTATCCATTTAAAATTAACTCTTATCGGTTCAATAGGGCGATGCAATTATCAATCTCCCGCACTATCTTATTTATCTTGTTTTTAGCCTCTTGCGGATTATTGTCGCTTGCGGCCAAAAATGTATTCGCTAATTGTTGTGTATTCTGTTCTTTTTTGTTGTCTGACAATTCTTTTTCTTTTGCTTCCAATTTCTGTTTCAGGATGGTGTTTTCTTCAGCCAATTTCACGTTCTCTTCCTTGAGAGACTTGTACTTTTCAACAAGTTTCTCAAACTTAAGTTTAAACGATTCGATTATTTGCGTTGATCCCATTCAACAAAAATTTCTACAAAATTAGCATTGCTTTTATTTTTTACAAATGAATTTGTATTGCTTTGACACTAATTGTTGGCTGGCAATGAAATAAAATTTCCGACAATCTTTTTGGTGTTGTTGAAAACTTAAAATGCAGGTGTGTTTATGTTTTTTTATATTTGCCAACACTATTGAGACGCAATGAGCGAATTTATTGTATCGGCACGTAAGTATAGACCAATTACATTTGACAGTGTTGTAGGGCAGTCATCTATCACCACAACGCTGAAGAATGCAATTGTCAACAAGCATCTGGCTCAGGCTTATTTGTTTTGTGGCCCCAGAGGTGTTGGCAAAACTACTTGCGCACGTATCTTCGCAAAGACAATAAACTGCCTAAACCCAACAGCCGATATGGAACCTTGCAATGAATGCGAATCCTGCAAGGCGTTCAACGAGGACCGTTCATACAACATCCACGAACTGGATGCTGCATCAAACAATTCCGTTGAGGACATTCGCTCAATAATAGACAAAGTGCGAATCCCGCCACAGATAGGCAGTTACAGTGTATATATCATCGATGAGGTGCACATGCTGTCGCAAGCGGCCTTCAATGCCTTTTTGAAGACACTTGAAGAACCACCAAGGCACGCAATATTCATTCTTGCCACAACAGAAAAGCACAAAGTGTTGCCTACAATCTTGTCAAGGTGTCAGGTGTACAATTTTAGTCGCATTACGGTGGAGGATGCTGTTGCTCAATTGTCACGCGTGGCTGAAAAGGAAGGAATAAAGGCTGATCCTGACGCATTGATGGTTATTGCGCAAAAGGCCGACGGAGCAATGCGTGACGCATTGTCTATATTCGACCAGATTGTCAGTTTCTCCGGCAGCGAAATAACTTATGATAAGACTGTCGCCAATTTGAATGTGCTCGATTACGATTTCTTCTTCAAACTTGTAGATGCATTTTTGAGCGAGAACGTGGCTGAAAGTTTGACCATATATGATGAAATCCTTGAAAAAGGATTTGAAGGTCAACATTTTTTACAAGGTTTAAGCAAGCATTTCCGCGATTTGCTTGTTTCGTCCAATGAGCAGACTGTCTGCTTGCTTGATGCAAGTGCTAATATACGTACTCACTACCTTGAGCAGGCAAGAAAATGTCAGGCTTGGTTCATCTTTGACGCATTGAAAGTTCTTAATGAGGCCGAAGCCAATTACCGCATCAGTCAAAACAAACGTTTAGCGGTGGAGTTCGCCTTGATGCGATTGTGCAATCTTGAGGCTGAAAAAAAAAACGAGAACTGAAGCGGCTTAAAAGAAAAAAATTGCAAGCCGTCGAGAATCCCGTAGGAACAGAAAGTCAATCATCACAACAAAGTGAAAAACGGCCAGTACCGGTTAAGTTTCATCCTATATACAAGGAATATCCAAAGACGATTTCACTTGACAGTGTTAAGAAGGAGAGTTTAGAAGAAGCATCTTCCGATATTTCCGTAAAAGATGAATTCACACAAGAGCAGTTTGAGTCTGCCTGGAATGATTTTGCGAAGGCGGAAAAGAATCTGCGTCCACGTTTGTCCGACTCATTGCTTTCGCAAGTGCCTTCTATTCCCGCCAGGGGCTTGACTTTCCGCTTCAAGGTGGGTAGCCAGACAGTCAAGGATTTTATGTATAGGTCGGTACATGATTCTTTGGAGGGCTATTTGCGGAAAAAACTTCATAATTCCGACATTAACCTCCGGTTTGAAACCGTGGATGAGGAATTTGATGAAATAGGCTTACCTTATACTTCAAAGGAAAAATACAAGTATTTTGTTGAGAAGAATCCTGCATTGGTGTTGTTACGTGATGCTTTCGATTTGGAAACTGACTAAAGTCAGCATGTTTGCACCCAAATAATATTATTCCGATTTTTGAGTTCACAGAACTGCGGCGATAGTATATTTTGTTAATTATCGCAAAAAAGAAGGGAACATTTTATTGTCCCCTTCTAATATAGTCTCGTTTAGGATTTTAGTCAATATTCTTCTTGTCGATTCTCCAACCTTCGCGTTGAGCGACGCCACAAGGTTCTCCCTTGAACATTTTTGCGGCTTCGTCATCGGCTTTCAATTGCCATTTCAGCCATGCTGTTGCGACAATTGCGAACTCGCCGCCATGTGACTGCGCGTATGTTCCGCCGTGGCCAACAGGCAGGTTGCAGGCTGCAATAGGCAAGTGATTGATGTGGGCATAGTCATCCATACCGTTAACGTAGGCAATATCGGTTGTGTCGCCTAGAAGATATAGAACCGGAACCTTTATTTCCTGCAGTTTGTCTTTTGTCGGCATTGGCATGCCTGGAATTGCGGTGTTTGGGTCGATGAACGAGCCACTGTTGCAAATCATGATTGTTTTCAGACGAGCATCGGTTGCATTGTTAAGTGTTTGCAGACCTCCGCACGACATTCCCGCTGCAGCCACATTGTTAGCGTCAAGTTTGTTGAAGTATGGACTGTTTTTGTCTTCGTTTTGCAACAAAGCCCAGTCAAGTCCTTCGAGTTGTTGCTCTGCCTTTGACATGGGGCCACGGTATGGCACTGTGTCTGGAAAATTGCCTATGGCTACCACCATAAATCCGTGAGAGGCAATCTCGTTCAGGAAGTTGACGTGCTCCCAAGGTGAGTTTGAGCAGGCGCCATTTCCCCATACAAGAATTGGCAGCGGATTGTTCTCGTTGAACGGAGTCAAGTCTTGTGGACGGAAAATAGTGTGTTCTGCAAGAGATGGCTCTGCAACCATAATTGCCTTGTATTGTCCCGAACCGCCGTCTTCTACAACCTTTGACTGGTTGTAGGTCTCAGGAACTTGACTGCTGCATGCTGTGCTGACAACGGCCAAGCAAGCGGTTGCCATACGTAAATACATTTTTTTCATAATCATTGTTTTTAGTTTGAAACATAACAAATATAACAACTTGCTTTTACTTGACAAGTAGGTTTTTACGACCATAAAAAAAGCGGGCCATTATGGTCCGCTTTTTTGTATCGGTAAGTTTTGATTACAACTTGTCGTTTGAACCAAGAACGTTTACAATCTTGTGGATGTACATCTTCTTCATATTCTCACGAGCAGGTTTCAGGTACTGACGTGGGTCGAAGTGTGATGGGTTTTCTGCCAAGTATTTGCGGATGGCGGCAGTCATGGCCAAGCGAGAGTCAGAGTCGATGTTGATTTTGCAAACAGCAGACTTAGAAGCCTCGCGCAATTGCTCTTCTGGAATACCGACAGCATCAGGCAACTTGCCACCGAATGCGTTGATTGTGTCAACTTCGTCTTGAGGAACTGAAGAAGAACCGTGAAGAACGATTGGGAAACCTGGAAGTTTTTCCTCGATTTGATGAAGAACATCGAATGCCAATGGAGGTGGAACCAACTTGCCAGTTTTTGGGTCGCGGGTGCATTGCTCTGGCTTGAACTTGTAAGCACCATGTGATGTGCCTATTGAGATGGCCAATGAGTCGCAACCTGTGCGAGTTGAGAAGTCGATAACTTCTTCTGGTTTTGTATAGTGAGAAACTTCTGATGCAACTTCGTCTTCAACACCTGCCAAAACACCAAGTTCAGCCTCTACGGTAACATCGTATTTGTGAGCGTACTCAACAACTTTCTTTGTAAGAGCGATGTTCTCTTCGTATGGAAGAGCAGAGCCGTCAATCATTACTGAAGAGAAGCCATTGTCGATGCAGTCCTTGCAAAGTTCGAAGCTGTCGCCGTGGTCAAGGTGAAGAACAATTTGAGGATTGGCGCAGCCAAGTTCCTTAGCATATTCTACAGCACCTTTTGCAAGGTTGCGAAGGATTGTGCCGTTTGCATAGTTGCGTGCACCTTTCGATACTTGCATGATAACTGGTGACTTTGTTTCAACAGCAGCCATTACTATGGCTTGCATTTGTTCCATTGTGTTGAAGTTGAAGGCTGGAATAGCGTATCCGCCCTTAACTGCCTTGGCAAACATATCACGTGTGTTTACCAAGCGCAAATCTTTATAGTTTACCATATCTTAATAAATTAGAATAACTTTTTTATCGGTCGCAAATATATCATTCTTTGTCAAATTTTATGACCTTATTTTTAATATAGTTCAAAATAATGCAAGTGGACTATTTGGCATGCTTGCATTGCGTTATCAAGACAGAGCCTGCGATTGGTGAAAAAACGTATAAATATGGCGGGTAAGTCACAATTTATGTCGGGTCCGCAGATATG
>CALCFP010000207.1 GCA_937900725.1 uncultured Bacteroidota bacterium
AAGATGAACAAGGCATCGTTGCCCAAGGAGCACACCGTGCGCGAGTTCCAGATGTCAAAATGGCTGTACGAGTTGGGTGTCAGTTGCCCTAAAGTGGTGGACATTGTCACCGACGGCGAAAGGTTCGGACTTGTTGTGGAGAAGGTGAAGGACAAGAAATCGTTCGCCAGAATCATTTCCGACGATCCTTGTCAATTGGCGACTCTCGCTCGAACATTGGCGCACGAGGCCAGGCTATTGCACCAAGTCAGGTGCGACAACGGAATAGCCCCAAGTTACCGCGAGGCCTATCTAAATGAATTGTCGCACGATAAGAATCTGTCCGACAACGAAAAGATTATCCTTAAAAAAGCGCTCTGTGCAATGGACGATGCCGTATTCTGCATTCACGGCGACCTGACGCCAGGCAATATCATACGTGCCAGCAATAAAGATTATTGGATTGATTTGGGCGATGTCACCTATGGCGACCCCGACATCGATTTCGGCAATATGCTGTTTGTCTCATATCATATCCCGCCAAGGCTGATCGGCTATCTCTATCATATCTCCCGAAAGCAGTTCCGTGAGTTTACCGAAATTTATGCGCAGGAGTATTTCGGCGAACGTTGGGGAACGCCCGAATTGGACGAGAAACTGCATAATGTCCTGCTTCTCAAGGTGGGGTTGTCGGTCCTGAAACACCCAGCATCAGGCTTTTTCTATCGGCCTTTCATCAAAGGGCAGATGTTCAGGTACAAAATACGTAGAGCCATAATGAATGCCGTTGTCAGGAAAATATGACTCTAATTCAATGATATTGGTCCCGTGAACCCGCATTGACGATAGTTTGGACAACTTGGTTACATATACATCCTACATCCTAAATCCTAAATGATTACGGCTTGTAGTGCGATGCGTTCAGTATCAGTTGGTAGTCGTTATCACGCATCAGGTCCTGCAGAGTGACATTCGGGTTGTGCTTCAGGTACGATTTGACGATTTTGTAGCCAATCCATTGGCCCACGCCACCAGGCGATTTCTGCGAGAAGGATGCGGTGAACGGGCCAGGGTTCACCATACGGTTTATCTCTTTTGCCGATGTGCTGAAAAGTGCGTTCTTGTCAACCATTGACAGCCACATTTGCTGTTCGTTCTTGTGGCACCATTCGAGTTGCTTTTTGGTATAGCCCCATTTGAGCGAGTCGGGCGAGTCGGGCAGTAGGTAGTCCAAAAAGACGTGAATCTTGCCGTAGTACAGCATTTGCGAGATTAGGTTGTCATCTTTCGGCGTGTATTCAAATTCGGTTAAGCCGAGCGCCGTAACCACGTCAGTTGCAATCTTCTGCGGATGCATATTATGTTGCAGATAGACAGGCGTGCGCAACATTTGGTAGTACTTGTTGTTAGTGCCGAGATATTTGTCGAGGCTGATGCTGATGAGTCCCGAATCCACCACAATGTTTTGGTTGAATCCCGAAATGTGGGTGTAGATTTTCGGCTGTTCCTTTTCGGGGAAAAGCACGGCCAGTCGGGCCCACGCTTCCGACAGTTCCTTTTCGAACTTCAGTTTGCCAGTGCCGAAAATGCGGTTCACTTCGCGCATCGACCCGCAGATGTCGGGGTCGGTGAGGAACGATGCCAGTTTGCGGTCGTAGTTCAGTTGGTTCGTCCCGCCAATGTTGATGATCTTGATGCTGAAAAGGTCCAGAAATTGGCCGTATTTCTGTTCCATTTGCGGAACGTGTTGCCAGATGCTGTCAGCAGGTATGGCGAAAAGGTCTTGTTCAAAGCGTTGAATATTAATGTCTTTATAAGCCTTGCTTATGTCAATGTCCGATTTTCCGTGGCAACCGCTCAGAACTATCGCACAAATCAGTATCTGTATTGTTCTTCCAATATTCATCTTGTATCTCATTTTCCCGACAAAGTTATCAAATTCCGTGAGTCCCGAAAAAGCGGACAAACCCACGGATTGCCCCAAAAATAATTAGAAAGACGCAATTGTCAATCAATGATTTAGAAAGTGCGATTTTGCAATTCTAGAATCTTATTTGTAAAAATTCATCTCATCAATGTATTGCCAGGCCTTTTCAGGCACAAAGAACTGAACGTTCTTGCCGTCGGCGATGGCTTTGCGAATGAAACTTGATGATATTTCAATCTGCGGTGCGTCAATGAGTTGCACGTGCTGATGATTGTGGAAGACGGTCTTTTCGCAGTTTGGGCGCGGATAAACCATAATGTTGAAATTGCTTAGAAGCAGTTCGTAGTTTTTCCATTTGTGGAGAGTGCCCAGATTGTCTTCGCCCATAATCAGCGTAAACGCGTGTTCGGGGTGCTGTTCCTGCAGATAAGCCAATGTGTCGATGGTAAACGATGGCTTGGGCATACGGAATTCAATGTCGCAGGCGCGGAATTTGCTGAAGTCGCGCAATGCAAGGTTTACAATGTGTAGCCTTTGGTAGTCGTCGAGCAGTTGCGCACGTTGCTTGAGCGGGTTTTGCGGGCTCACCACAAACCATATCTCCTGCAGGTCGGTATATTCGGCAATGTAGTTGGCCAGTGCCAGATGCCCGATGTGAATCGGGTTGAACGAACCGAAGTATAGCCCGACTTTCATCTTTGGCGCTTATTTGTCAAGAAATTCGCTCACTTTGTCGTAGGCCTGTTGGCAGGCGACGTCAAGCACGTCGTTCACTATGGTCAGGT
>CALCFP010000208.1 GCA_937900725.1 uncultured Bacteroidota bacterium
GGGCATCGAGGCTTATTGTGTAGGTTGGCAGATGCCAAGCCTCAATTTCCTTCGACATATCATATACGAAGAAATTGCCTTTCAGCCCGATTTTGAACTTGTCGCTTGTCTTGTACGATATTTCGCCAAGGAAGTGAGTCTGCATAATGTCGTCATAAACAACCATGAACTTGTTGCGCAATTCAGTTGTGGTGTCGTTAACGTAGAAGTATTGGTTGTCGATTTTTGAGTAATCAACCTTAACGTTGAAAGCCACTTTTGAACTGATGTTGCCACGGAATCCAGCCGTCAGGTTCAGCCGGGTCTTTGTCGGCAGAATGTTGATGCCAGACAGTACGAATGGGTTTTCTGAATAGACATCCTTGTAAGTGTTGACTTGATAGTTGCCGTTTACTTCTATGTAAGGCAACAGGAAGTAGTCTATTATGTTGTACTGCATGCTGATGTCAGGGAAGAACGAGTATTTTTGGTCACGTTGGTCGTAGAATGTGCTCACTCCTATCTTTACGCGCCATTTGCGACCGTATGCGCCGACCCAAGGGTTGAAGTTGATGACAGCTGAATTGATGTCGCCTTTGCCGGCTATGTTCAGGCCGTTTGTATTGTAGTTGTCGATAGTGCATTTCAGTCCAAGGAATTCCTTGTCAAGCAGATAACTGACAAAGCCGTCAAAATGCAGAATGTTGTCACCCTTGCTGTCTTTGGTCTTGATACCGCTGTAACTCAATGATATGCTATAGTCAATGAGACTTGAGTCGAGATTGTTTGTTGCAAGCGTTGCACCAAACGAGTATTGGTTAAGGGTTTGCTTTTCAATATCTTTCTTTTTGAGAGGAATCAGCGAGTCGGGCAATTCAAGTTCGGTGTTGTAGCCGTAGTAGTAGTTTGCGCGGTTGCCGTAGTTGGCATTGACGGTAGCCACAAGGTCGTTCTTGAAGAATCGGCGGACTTGAGCATTGGCGTTGAATTTTGACAAACCTGCATAAACGTGTTTGTCGGCTTCGTTCTTTACCTTGCCGTTGCTTGAATTGTACTCAATGTTGGCGTTCCAGTTCCATAATTCCGAACGTTGGCTACCAGTATATATGTTCAACATTGGCGATGCGTATGAACCAAATCCGCCTTTAAGATAGGCGTAGTATAGTTTTGGAAGCGGTTCGGCAACAAGTTTTGCTGGCTTGATTTGTTTTGGCTGATATTTAGTCTTGTACAATTCAAGTTCAGCGTCGTCATATTCAAATGTGGGCGTAACTTTTATTGTATCAACTATTTTAGGCAGTGAACTAATTTTATAGGCGTCGTTGATTACAGGCTCGTACGATTTTATGACCTTGACTTCCTGGTTCAGGGTGTTTTGTCCGAAGGCTGTAAAAGAGCCTAACAATATCATTGTCAGTATGTTTCCTTTAATCTGTCTCATCTGCTGTATATTGTTTATTCTTGTTCGTTATTTGTTGAGTCTTGTTCCGATGACTGTTTGTTAACTTGTTGTGTGTCAGTAGTATCGGTATTGTTGTCTTCCGCATTTACGTTAGATTCGTGCTCGTTTGTGTTGTCATTTTGTTCGGCAGGTTCGGTGTTGGTCGTTTCAACTGATTGTTCTCCTGTTACAGTGTCATTCGACTCTTCATTGACCGTTTCTGCTTGTTTTTCAGAATCTTGCTCTGTCGTTTGTTCGGCAGGTTCAGCCGTTTGTTCAGTTGCTTGTTCGGCAGGTTCCGAAGTCTGCTCAACGGATTCAGTTGCATCTTCTGTAGTTTGTTCGGCAGTTTCTGCAGATTTGCCTAATGCTTGTTCTGCTTGAGATTCCTTGTTTGCATCTGACTTGATTTCATCGTTGTTGATGTTGTTTAGTTCAACTGATACTTCAACTTCCTGTGTTGAGTTGTCTTCAATGAATTTGACATTCTCTTCATCAACTATAAGTTTAAGTTTGGCGTTTGCTTCATTAATTATGCCGTCGCTGTTGTCGCCATAGTTTTCGATGACGCTTTGCAGGTTGGCTTTTGCCTGGAATCGGTCATCGCGTTTCAGGCAGATGTCAGATAACAGGAAGAATGACTTCGCAATCCAGTATAAGTGTGGTGAGCCAGACATTATGAGGTTGTTAATCTCCTCTTCAGATTTTTGCAGTTCATTCTCCTCAAACAACATTCGTGCCACCATATATTGAGCTTCAGCACCTTCCTTGCTGTTCATGTCTTGCGCAAGTATCCTGAATTGTGTTATTGCTGGGTCTAGTTGATTTGTCTGGTAGTAGCTTACGGCCATAATGTGGCGTGCTGTTCGTATTTGTTCATCGGTAACCTTGTCGGTGATTAGCAGTTTGCGTGCCGATTCAAGTGCATTGTTGAAATTGCTGTCGGCAAATGCGTTTTGCATCATTCCTTCTCTGGCAATCATCAGGTTTGATTTCACGTCGGCATTCTCTTCGAGTTTTTTGTAAAGGTCGAATGCCAGATTGTATTCTTTCCCGTTTTCGGCAAGCGTTGCAGCACTTAGTAATGCGGCTTCGGTGAATAGATTTTTAGGTTTTTCGGCGATAGTGACAAAATCTTCTTTTGCTTCTTTATCCTTGTGCAGTTTGAGATTGCAGTCGCCGCGGTAATAAGTAGCGTTTAGCGTGAATTTTCCTGTCGGGAATTTGTCAATGTAACTGTCAAACAGGCCTGCGGCTTCTGTCCAGTTGCCTGACATGTAAATCTTTTCAGCAGCGGTGTAAGTCAAAGAATCGCGTTCAGCAATGTCCACATTGCCAAGGTTTCCTCGGCTTTGTGCATAGTCGAAGTATTCATCAACCTTGTTCATATCTACATAGACATTTTTAAGTGCAAACAAGGCTTCATCGGCTTCTGACGAGCCAGGATATCTTTCAATCACAGTCTTGAAGTTGTCTATTGCCAAATAATTCTGCCCGTCGGCATAGTATAGCAAGCCCGTCTGCAACATCGATTTTACCACATACGCGCTGTTTGGATAGTTTTTTGCCAAAGTCTTGAAATCATTGATAGCCAATTGGGTCGAGTCAATGATTGTGTAGGCCTTTCCACGTTCAAACAAGGCATCGGCTGCGTAGTTTGATTCTGGATAGCGACTAAGCAAGTCGGACATTGCATTTATTTTGCCGTTTAGGTTCTTGTCAAGCCCCATTGCAAATCCCTTTTGGAATAATGCGTATTCGACGTCAAAGGGATCGAGGTCGGCAGCCATTCCGTAGAACAGCACGGCATCGTTGAATTTTGACGTTACGAAATAGCAGTCGCCTATGCGTATGTAACTGTCGGCAAGTTTGGCCGTGTCGGCTTCAGCTGGTTTTTCTGTGTATTTGCGGAACCAGTCTGCCGATTTTATGTAGTCTTTGGTCTTGAAATGGCAGTAGCCAATGTTGTAGTAGCATGTTTTGTATTCAGGCATTGAATAGGCGCCTGGTGTGGTCAGAAGTTGGTTGTAGGCTTCGGCTGCGTCGATAAATCGGTCCTGACGGTAAAGCGCTTCGGCTTTCCAGTAGTTTGCAAGGGCGCGTATTTCCTTGTCATAAGCCTTAAGCGCGATTGCCTGGTCGAAAGCCTCAACCGACTCTTCGAATTTTAGGTTGTTGTATAGTTCCAATCCGCGGAAGTAAGCCACACGTTGCCAAGCCGACTGCATTTCTGGCGTCTTGTTGACTATTTTGCTTATTGACTCTATGGCTGCCTGATAGTTCTTTGACGACAGGTAGACCTTGACAAGGTATTCGTAAGCCTCGTCGTGGTGAAGTGAGTTCGGATATAGTTCAAGGTATTGATTGAATGCCTTTATTGTCTCGTTGAATGGCGAATATGACAATTCGTATGACAGTTTTGCGTAATTGAGCAGTGCCTGTTCCTTGATTCTGTCGTTGAAATCATATTTTGATGCCGACTGAAAGGCCATTCTGGCTTGTTCCTTCTGCTCAAGTTGCATATTGGCGTAGGCAATGTGGAAATAGGCATTTTGGGTTAATGCGTCGTCAACATTTGTGACGTTAGACATTGTGCTTATGGTCTGCTGAAAATTGCCAGTTTTAAAATATGTATAGCCCAACTGGTAAATATCCTCGCGGGTGTAGTTGTCAGCCTTGCTTTTGTATGTTTCCAGATAAGGCAGTGCTTCTGAATATAGTTCCTTGTTGTATAGCGCCTCGCCCACTATTCTGGACATTTCGGCCTGGCGTTTGCTGTCACTTTGTTCGAGCATCGATTTGCCGAGTTCTATTACTTTGTCGTCTTTGCCTTGAATAAAGTATATCTGCACTCTGTAGTATGGGACTATGGGCGCAAATGTCGGGTCGTCTTCAATCTTTTTCAGGTTGTTGAGCGCCGTCTCGTAATTTTTATTGGCATAGGCCAGATGAGCGTAGAAGTATGTGGCGGGGCTTGTATACCGGCTTTCCTTGTCGAGCAGTTCGTAGAACATTTTCGTTGCCTTGTCGAACTGGCCAAGTTTGAAATAACTGTAGCCTTTCTTGAAATAGAGTTCGGCCTGCTGTTCGCTGCTCAGGTTTTGCTTCCAAACCTTGTCAAAGTATTCAATGGCCTCTTTGAACTTGTTTACACGATATTGATAACGTCCCATTTCGAAATAGGCAACACGTGTCCGTGGACTTTCAGGATAATCGTTGATGAATTTTCCGATTCGGTATTCGGCATCGTTGTTGAACAGTTCGAGGGCGCACAGAGCGCTGTAGTATTCCGCATCGGATTTCATATCGGTTGATTCTTTGCCATAGTGTTTTACGACACGTTCAAAGAATTGCTGAGCCTGCGAATACCTCTGTTTGTTGAATAAATCGACACCTACGCGATAGTCGTAGTCTTCATCATTATAGACTGATGACCTTTGTGCCGAAGCACTGATTGTTGATAACGAAATGACAAATGCCAAACAATTGGCTAATACATTTTTGCGCATATTTATTAAAGCCATTAAACCGAAACCAAAATAAACGTATTTGAACTTTCAGATTATATCAGGCAAAGGTTTTAATTAACAATCAAATGTTTATTAAATGAATCGTTTGACGCACGCTAAAACATCCTAAATGATAATTTTGGTTTTTGTTATTTGAATGCTTTCGGGCATTGGTATATTGAACAACAGCAGTTTTTCATCATTGCCCGATATATATGCAAAAACTGTTGAAGTAACACTTATTAATTATGATGGACACGAAAATTCAACTGACGTCAGCTACGATATCACAGCCAGGCAATGTAATACTGACAGACACCAATCTCAAAATAGATAGTGGAGAGTTGGTATATCTCATAGGAAAAACAGGCAGCGGAAAGAGCAGTCTGTTAAAGACTCTATATGCTGAATTGCCTTTGACTAAAGGAACCGGACTGGTGGCTGGCTTTCAACTTGAGAAAATGCGCCGCAAGCAAGTGCCTTACCTCCGTCGCAAGTTGGGTATCGTGTTTCAGGATTTTCAGTTGCTCATCGACCGCAATGTACACGAGAATCTGCTATTTGTTCTCAAGGCAACCGGATGGAAAAACAAAGTCGAGATTGAAAACCGTATTCAGGACGTTCTAAACAAAGTTGGCTTGTCGCAAAAGGGCTACAAGATGCCCAACGAACTGTCTGGCGGCGAGCAGCAGCGGGTTGTCATAGCGCGTGCGCTTCTCAATAATCCGGAGATTATTCTTGCTGACGAACCTACGGGAAACCTTGACCCAGAAACGTCGCACGGCATTATGAACCTGCTTATCGAAATCAGTCGCAACGGACGTGCCGTTATTGTTGCCACTCACGACTATGCTCTAATAAAGGAATTCCCAGGAAGGATTGTCAAATGTGAAAATTCGTCACTTGTAGAGGTGACAGGCGATATAGATAAGTTGTCGGAATCCGACAGATAGTTGTCATTTCAAAAAGCATTTTTTGGACAAAATCCTATTATTCGCTTAATACCGGCATTTGTTTTTATTGCGTCAATACCAGAGTGAAAAAAGTCTATCTCGTGGATAAAAATGGCTTATTCATAGCATTGTCGAATAAATATTGCAGTTCGGTATTTTAAATCATTGGTTCTTCGATGATTTATTTTTCAAAAAATCAATCATTTTCATATTTGCATCGTTATTTGATGATAGATATGGAAAGTTCACAAAAGAAAGTCATAAAGTAGCCTGTCACATAAAGTCGTGGCAGGTTACTTTTATTGTGGCTTTTTTGCTGTCCATTTAGAAATATTATTAAATTGGTATGAAATTAACATTTTTAGGTATGACAACAATCGCAAACAAGCCACAAGCCTACAAAGTGCTGATACACACATCGGTCTGGCTTTTTATCCTTATTATGCCAGTGTTGCTCTCGCTACACAACAATTTTATGTTTTTAGGCATTATTGAACATTGGTGGATTCCTACACTGTTTTATTTCATCATTTTCTACGTCAATTACCTGTTTCTTGTAGAAAATGTCTTTCTCGACAAAAAGAAAATGGTTTTCTTTTTAATTAATGCTTCTATTTTGCTGTTTTTGGCATATTTGAACCAATCGGTAAAGCCCGCCCTGTTTCACCATCATTTTTGGATGCCACATCACAGGCCGATGTTTTTCGTTTACGGAATGTTGATGGACATCCTGACAATGATTCTTCCGTTGGTGCTGGCAATAGCCTTCAAGATTTACGAACGTTGGGAGATTATGGAACGTGAGAAGCAGGAAAGCGCCAACGTACAGTTGCAGACTGAACTCAAGCATCTTGAATACCAGATTCAGCCTCACTTCTTCTTCAACTCGCTCAACAACATCTACTCGCTTGTCGACATATCGCCCGAACGTGCAAAGGAAACCATTCACAACTTGAGCAAACTGATGCGATACCTGCTTTACGAGACAAACAGTTCGCTTGTTTCGCTCGACGGCGAAATCAACTTTATGACCAAATACATTGAACTGATGAAGTTGCGCACATCCGCCAACACCAACGTGGAGTACATATTTCCTGAAACGACAAACGGAATAATGGTTGCGCCTCTTCTATTCATTTCATTGATAGAGAATTCGTTTAAGCACGGAATCAACCCTATGGGAAAGTCCGACCTAAAGTTTGAGATGCGCATAAACGGTACTGAAGTTATATTCACAACGCTCAACCCGTATGTCGAAAAGACAAGCGCCGACCTTTCGGGCGGGTCTTCCATCGGCCTGGAAAACATCCGCAAGCGCCTTGAACTGCTTTATAAAGGCAAGTCGGAGTTCTACTCCCGGATTGAGGACGGAAAATATTACGCCTATTTATCTATTGATACAAAACAATAAACATATTTTGCTATGGAACAGAAAATTACTTGCCTTATCGCCGATGACGAGCCAATGGCTTTGGACTTGATAGAAAGTTATGTCAACAAGACTCCGTTTTTGGAACTTCGTGGCAAGTGCAACAACGGATTTGAAGTGCTCGACCTTCTGGCTAAGGAGCAAATCGACTTGCTTTTTCTTGATATACAGATGCCTGGACTTAACGGGCTGGAATTGTCAAAATCGCTTCGCAAGAAAAACCGCGTGATTTTCACTACCGCATTCGACAAGTATGCATTGGAAGGCTTCAAGGTTGAAGCGCTCGACTATCTTCTTAAGCCGTTTGACTATAACGAATTCCTTACTGGCGCAAACAAGGCGCTGGAATGGTTCTCGTTGCAGAATATGAACAAACAGCCTCTTGTCCGCGACGAGTATATGTTTGTCAAGGCCGACTACAAGCAGATTAAGATAGACTACAGCGACATCTACTATTTTGAGGGCCTTAAGGATTATGTCAAGATTTGGACCAAGTCGCGACCACGCCCTATCCTGACTCTTATGAGCCTCAAGTCGCTTGAGGAGATGCTACCTGCCGACAGGTTTATGCGTGTGCACCGCTCCTACATCATCTCCCTTGACGCGATAAAGTCTATCGAGCGCAACTGCGTAATAATCAACGATCAGCCGATAGCAATCGCCGACAAGTACAAGGACATCTTCAACGAGTTTGTGCAGAACAAGTCGGTGCAGTAAGTAACGGGTTGAATTCATTCAAAAAAACAGGGTGTGTCAATAAACATTGGCACACCCTGTTTTTTGTTGACCTATACGCCTAAGATTAAGGTTTATTAAATGGTTTAAAAATAAAATATTTTGCAAACCATTCATTATCGTATATGTAAATAATACTTGCAAACTGATAATGTTCTATCCGTTTACCCAAGATATTTCTCCAGCAGGCTCATCATCTTCTTTATCTTGATAGGTTTTGCTATGAAGTCGTTGCAACCTGAGTCGAGGGCTTTCACGACGTCGGCGTACATTGCGTAGGCTGTCTGTGCTATGATTGGCACTTTGGTGTTGAATGTGCGTATCTGTTGCGTCACCTCGTAGCCGTTAATGTCGGGCAACTGTATGTCCATAAGAATTAGGTCGATGTCAGGGTTGTTCCGGACATAATCAATGGCGTGCTGTCCGTTGACTGAACGTGTCAGTTGTGGCGGGCCTTGTGGCTTGAGCATCGCCTCAATAAGCATATAGTTGGCGTCGGTGTCTTCAACCACGTGAATCTTCTTGTCGGTCCATTTCTTATCATTGCCGACAGGCTTTATATTTGGCTGGACAACGGCCACAGGGTGCGTGAAGAAGAATTGTGCGCCCTCGCCTTCTGTCGAATAGCACCATATTCGGCCTTTGAGTTGCTCTGCGCACTTGCGTGCAGTGCTCAAGCCCAAACCAGAATGTCCCTTCTTGCCTATTGTGAAGAACGGTTCGAATATCTTTTCCTGTAGGTCTGGCGATATTCCTACGCCCGAATCCTTGACAAAGAATACAATCTCGTTGTTGTCGGTTGAACCGAATCCAAACTCTATCTGACTGACATTCTGCGATTCAATGGCATTGTCGACAAGGCAGTCGAGAATGGTTGCCAGCACGTGGGTGACGGTATATATCTTTACGGTAGATTGCGGAATGGCAAGTTTAAGGTTGATGTCGTGAGCCGTGGCATCGTTCATCTTGCGCATCTGGTATTCTGAAAGGAACTGGCACACGTCGATTGTTGCAAAGTCGAGTTTCATCAGGCGTCCGCAGATGCCTGTCCATTCGGCAATGCGGTTGAGTGCCGACATTGCTGTTGTGCCTTTCAGTTCGGGACAGGTTTCGAGCAATGTGACTCCCAAAAGTTTTATGTTCGATGCTATCTGGTTGTTGTTCTCAATGATGCGTTGCTTTTCCTTGTTCAGTTCAACTTCAAAATCCTTTATTTGGGTAATGTCGCGCGACACGTTGAGCACGGTGTTCACACTGCCGTCTTTTGACAGTTCGGGCACCATACTTGCCTGGAATATGTGTTGCTTGCCTTCAATGTTCATACGGAACTCGAATTTCAGTTTGCGTCCCGTGCGGAACACTTCAAGGTGCATCTCTTCAATAAACGAGGTGGTATCCTGGTTCAAGTCAATGTCGATGATGTTGTGTCCTATGAAGTTGACAGCAGGTATTTTTGTCACTTCTTCTACGGCTTTGTTTACATATATATATGTAAGGCTACGGCTGTAGCGTGTAATTAGGTCGGGACTGTTGTCGGCCAGCATCTTGAATTCCGTCTGGCTTTTGAGCATAGCGCGCTCTGCAAGTTTTTGCGACGTGTGGTCGGAAATGGTAAGGTAGATTGACGTATTGCTGTTTGGCAACAATGAGTATGTGTAGTTGTTTCGTATGTATTTTTCCTCGCCAGAACGTGTCTTAATCCAAAATTCCAAAGTGTATGACTTCTGCTTCATCATAGAGCGCTGGTTGATGAATTCCTGCACCCTTTCGCGCTCATAGTCGCAGGCGTATGAAAGTTCGTCCATATTGCGGACTTGTTCCTTTGTGTAGCCAGTAATGTTCAGGAATGCCGAATTGACGAACACCATTTTTGCGTTTTCGTAAATGATGATTCCGTCTGAAATGTTTTCGGCCATATGCAGAAAACGGTACTCGCTGTGGCGCAGTGCACCCAACATTTTTGAGGAATCGCCTATGCTTTGCTGGAAGGCTACTATGTAATTGTCGCCGTTGACCGATTTTCTTTTGTAAAGGGTGATTTCCGACGATATGCTTGGTTCAATGAGTGGCTTGATATGAGTCAGGTACGACACGCCTTGCGGGCCTATTTCGGCATCAATGTATTTCTGCACGTCGGCTTCGTCCCTGAAAAGCCCGATGCTTACAGGCGAAAGTGACTGATAGTTGTCGAGCGAGCATTTAAGCAGTTCGCACGCCGACTTGTTTATCCTGTAAAGTGATAGTTTCTGTCCTTCGCTCTTCATCACAAAAATTGGCTGAACGCTGTTCGCAAACCAATTATTGCAATCTACGGCATCGTTTATGTCAAACATAATGTCTTCCATAGAAAAAAGTGTTGGTTACCTAATGAAATTTGAACAAACTAAAATATATCTATTTTCGGTTTTGTCCCAATAAAATTTCTTTTGTTATTTTGGCATTCATCACATTTTTAAATATGATGAATGGCATTTTTGTCTATGACATTAAAGGTGTATATTTACAAAATCAATGATTTGAAGGATGTTACAGCGTATATTGGTTAGTGTAAGGTATTATTTGTATTGGGTTGCCTTTTTTGTCGTTATCCGTCTTTTTTTTGAGTTGTACAACATTGGATTGACGTCCGAACTGTCGTTTGGAACCGTGATGCTCACATTTTGGCACGGATTGCGCCTCGATGTCTCAATGGGCGGATATTTTACTTGCTTGATTATGGTCATTCTCACCGCAACAGTCGGACTGAAAGCCAAAACACCTGCAACCATAATTAAGTGCATAACATTGACACTCATAGTATTGAGTGCCATTTTGGGCATCTGCGACTGCGAACTTTACCGAAATTGGGGTTTCCATATCGACAGCACGGTGCTTATGTATCTCAAGACTCCGAAAGAGGCTGTCGCATCAACACCGTTGTGGCTGACGTTGATTTTTTTGGTTTGGATAACATTGTTCATCTGGTTGAGCATAAAGGCTTACATACGTTTTGTCGACAAGCCGATGCGTGAAATGGAAAAGGCAAACTGGTGGTTCGCCCCTGCCATTTTCATTTTGGCTGGAACGTGCGTGATTCCTATCCGTGGCGGATTTGGCATTGCATCAAACAAGACTGGCAGTGTATATTTCAGCAACAATCAGTTTGCAAACCATTCTGCCGTAAATGCTGAGTGGAACTTCTGCACCTCGTTGCGCTCCCTAAAGCGTATGCAGACTGTAGATTTTATGCCACAGGCCGATGCCGATGCCATTGTGGCCGATATGCTGAAGTCTAGTTCCGCAAGCACCCGCCTGCTCAAGACA
>CALCFP010000209.1 GCA_937900725.1 uncultured Bacteroidota bacterium
CGCCAATGGCAAAGTCGCCGCCATATTTGCCAAGACTGCGGTTAAGGAATACTACGACAAGGCTTGTGCATAGCAATGTCACAAAGTTGGCAAGACCTATTGAGAATATGTTCGATACAATCTTGCCTTTAAGCCTGAAGCAACCTTTTTCGAAATGAAGCGGATTTTTCTTTTTTAGGAAGTGAATCAGCACAATTGTTGTCCCGACCGTCTGGCTACATAATGTGGCAAGTGCGGCGCCACGTATTCCCCATTTGAACACGAAAATGTAGATGGGGGCGAGAATGACATTGAATCCTATGGTTGTGAGTGTTATGCACATTGATTTCATAGGGAACCCAGATGCTCGCATCAAGTGGTTAAGGCCTAGATAGACGTGGACAATAAGGTTGCCAATCAACGCTATCTGCATAAATTCGCGTGCATACGGCAGTGTGTTTTGGCTGGCTCCCATAGCCATCAGTATGTTGTCGAGAAAAATAAGTCCCAATATCGATGTTATGATGCTCAAAATGATGTTTAGAATAAAGGCGTTGCCTAGTGTGCGCACAGCATCTTCATGGTTGTTCTGTCCCATGTAGATAGATACCATTGTTGACGCTCCGATGCCGATCATTGCGCCAAATGCGGCGAAAATATTCATTAGCGGAAGTGTGAGTGCCAAACCTGAAATGGCCAATGGACCTACGCCGTGCCCTATGAATATTCGGTCTACAACATTGTAGATTGATGCAGCCGAAGTGGCCACAATTGCGGGTAACGAGTATTGTATCAATAGGCGTCCAACGCTTGCTGTGCCTAATTCCTGTACGTTATTTTTGTTGGACATGATGTGCGTTTCAAAAATCGCGCAAAATTCACAAAAAAATATTAATTATGCTTTCCCGATATTGAAAAAAGTAAGTTAATAAGTGATATGCTTCACCCATAATGTTTATAAGAGACTATATGGGTGGCTTATTTGTTTATGTTTTTCTTTATGGATTCAGTAATGTCAGTTGTAATTCCAAATGTTCCAATAACATTCCCATATTCATCGTTGAGCGGATATTTTGATGTCGATGTGTAAATGACAGTTCCATTTCTATGTTCTTCTTGAACTTGGTTGATGATTGGCTTTCTTGATTTAATTATGCGTTGTTCATCATCGAAGAACATTTGTGCCTCTTCTTTGTTCGAGCACAAGTCAAAATCCGTCTTGCCAAGTACGTCGTCGTATGATTCAACCTCGGCAATTCTTAGGTATGATTTGGAAACTTTTATGAATTTACTGTCAATGTCTTTGAAATATATTGTGTCATTGATATTGTCCATCAAAGAGTCCATAAGAATCTTTTCCTTGGTCAGTTCTTCTTTCATTCTTTGGTTGTCTTCCATTTGCCTGTGAAGGTCTTCCTGTGTAGCCTCCATCTCTTCAAGGTTTTGTCTTAATTCTTCCTCTCGTGATGTTAGTTCGTTACTTTGTTCTTGGCTGGCTTGAAGCAGTTTTGATGTTTTTTCCGTTACCTTCACACTGGCTACAGTGGAAGCAATGCTCTCGCCAAGTTTTTCGACAAAGTCGATTTCGTATGGTTTGAGTTCAGTAAATGATGCGATTTCTATAATGCCGAATATTTCTTCGTTTAGTGTGCAAGGTACA
>CALCFP010000210.1 GCA_937900725.1 uncultured Bacteroidota bacterium
GGGTATTATTCTATTTTGTTCCTGTCGGGCTGTGGTTCACTGCTTTGATATCGGGCGTTCACATCTCACTGCTACAACTGATTCTGATGCGTTGGAGAAAGGTACCGCCACAAACCATTGTCAGGGCAATGATAGAGGCTCACAAGGCAGGATTGCAGGGCATCAAGCGTGACGACCTCGAAGCGCACTTTCTTGCTGGCGGCCACGTGGAAGCAGTAGTTCACGCATTGGTTTCTGCCGAAAAAGCCAACATCGACCTCAACTTCAAAATGGCTACTGCCATTGACCTTGCAGGCCGTGACGTATTTGAAGCAGTACAAATGTCAGTAAACCCCAAAGTAATTGACACTCCTCCTGTCACTGCCGTGGCAAAAGACGGCATTCAGTTGATTGCCAAGGCTCGTGTGACAGTTAGGGCAAACATTAAACAACTGGTCGGAGGAGCAGGCGAGGAAACAGTTCTTGCTCGTGTAGGCGAAGGCATCGTATCATCAATAGGTTCGTCAACCAATCATAAAAGCGTCCTTGAAAATCCTGACAGCATATCACGAGTAGTTCTTGAAAAAGGGCTTGATGCAGGTACTGCATTTGAGATTCTGTCCATCGATATTGCAGACATTGATATAGGCAAGAACATTGGAGCCGTGCTTCAAATGGACCAAGCCGAAGCCGACAAGAACATTGCACAGGCAAAAGCCGAAGAGCGTCGCGCAATGGCTGTTGCACAAGAACAGGAAATGAAGGCATTGGCACAAGAGATGCGCGCCAAGGTTATTGAAGCAGAAGCCGAAGTTCCACGCGCCATGGCTGAAGCCTTCCGCGCGGGCAATTTGGGCATTATGGACTACTATCGAATGAAAAACATAGAGGCTGATACTGCTATGCGCGAAAACATTGCCACCCCAGCCCACTCTCAAGCAAAAAACAAACAGAAATAATAACCATTTTAGCGGATACAAAAAAAGCGTATGCCAAAAGCACACGCTTTTTTTTGCCTAAACGAAACTGCTATTCGCCCGCGTTTTTCAAAGTTATGATAATGGCACCATTTCCTCCACGGCTTCCATAAATGGCTGTGCTTCCATCCTTAAGTACAGATACATCCTTAACATCACAAGGCGTGACATAGTCGAGTGACGAAACCTCCTTACCATCAACAATAAGCAAAGCGCATTCACCTCCGTACAAGGATTCGTTTCCCCTTATTGTCACACAATTACCATTGACAGAAAGACTTGTAAAATTCTCGCTAAGCAAATCCATCATATTGGTATATCGGCAATAATCCTTTCCTTTAGGCAAACGAGAAACAGCAACAACTCTTTCTTTCTCTGTAATATACCCATAACCTATTGCAACATCGACATTCGATTCTGTCAACGGAAATGTCATTTCGGCATTAATGCTGTCCGTATTGCCTGGCTTTACTTTTTTCTTTACTGGCTTGAACAGTTCGCCTTCAAATATTACCACGTCCTTTGGGGCACAAACAAGAGTAAAACAACCTAAAGTATCGGTTGTTGTCTTACTGCCCAACATTTTCGACGATACTGTCAATCCCCTGACTGGCAAACCTCCAAGTGTTACGGCTTTACCATAAACGGCTTGGGTTTCTTGCGATGTCTGTGCGTTCAGCAACGAGACCCCCATTGCCAAAACAGCGGCGATAAATAATTTCTTCATTGTTTCTGTATTTTATTGACAAAATATTGATTTTTAAACTAATATCGAGTATTTATAGACAAATTGCAAAAAATTAAATATGATATGCCGTAAAACACCTAACGAACATTACAAAAATCAAGTACCAAATTGTTGAACTTATCGACGCCAGACAAAAATTCGACCTGAACAGGCAGGTAATACAACGGAATATTGCCTAATTCTGCCAATAAATCCGGTGTCAGTCTAACTGCGTCCTTTTCTGTAAGGACTACAATACCTTTCACCATATCACTATATGCGTCATATATTTTGTGCATATCAATCTCAGAAAAAGAATGATGGTCGGCAAATTCAAGTGTAAATACATTTGCCCCGCATTC
>CALCFP010000211.1 GCA_937900725.1 uncultured Bacteroidota bacterium
ATAATCTTACTATATTTTGAAATAATCTTATCATATTTTTCAATAATCTTACTATATTTTTCACTGTAAGGCTTGCGGAACTCGCAGTAAGGCTTACAGACTTCGCACTCTCTATGACATTTCTCGATGCAAAGCACGAAAATGGCTTTGTAAATGGTTCAATTCAAGGCGTTTCAGCCTTGTTAAATTCTACTGCGGGCTTGTTTTTCTCTACTGGGGGAAAACATGCCGACAGCAGGCATTAGGCTGAAAGAAAACCCCAGTAGAATTTAACGAAAACATTTCCCGAAAACAGGAACTGCGTTTGTTGTGTTTTTTCGTATTTTTGCAGAACTTAACCATAACGGAATAATAAATAACAGACGATATGACGACAAAGGTTTTCAGACTTTTACTTTCGGCAGTACTGATGATGTGCTGCGTGAGTGTTTTTGCTGAGGATGACTGGACAATCATCGAACAGCCTACCTGCAGCACGTATGGAACAATGAAGAACACAAGCACAAACGAACTGCGCCTTGTGCCGAAACTCCCGCATCAGTTTGTTAATGGCGAATGTACCGTCTGCGGTCATGCAGCACCATCAATGTACCGCGGCACACTTGCGGAAAGCCTCGTTACCATCACGGAAGAGAACTATGTCCAGTATGGCTTGACGGCAATGAATAAGGGTTGCGTGATGGGCTGGACGGTAATCACCACGGCAGATGAATTTATGAAGTATTATAATTCTCGTAATAGTATCAATGCTATTAACTTCAATGCATTCCTTGCCGAAGATATTCTTCTGGACGATAGAGTAAACTTGCCAGAAATAAACTTAGGTAATGGATATGTTTTCGATGGAACAGGGCATACCATCAGTAATGTGTACAGAAACGGTGATAGATGCGTCGGATTGTTTACAGGAAATTCCGGAATAATTCGTAACTTAGGCCTTATATCTCCTAAGATTGTGGTTTGTATTTCCAATGGAGGATGTTTTTGTGGTAATAACAATGGAACTATTGAAAACTGTTTTGTTATTGATGGCGAAATTGAAGGTACGAATACTGATTTATATGGTATTGCAAACCAAAAACAAGGAGCTAAAATACTCAATTGTTACGCCATAACGAACAAGGGCAATGTTGGAAAGGTTTATCAAGTATCTGTACCCTACCCAGCAACTGTAACCAACAGTTATGGCGCAACTACAGGCAGTGTTCCTGATGATTTTTATGCAAACACTTTGGCTGCATTGAATGGACAAAAGGCTAATGGTATCACTTGGTATCGGTCGGCAGCTAAATATCCAGTTATGATGTCGTCAATGATTTATTATCCTGCAACAATGACTTGTACGGAAAGTGGATTGAAAGAACACTGGTATTGTTCGGCATGCGGCAAGTATTTCCTTGATGCAGACCATACGCAGGAAACAACGCTTGAAAATCTGCCTTCGCCTGCATTAGGACACAATCTCTCAATAGTAAACGGCAAGGCGCATTGCGACCGATGCGGCAAGGATTTCGACGCTGTAGCCATCGATGACAAACCTGTATTGCTGAACTGTGAGAACGACAGTTATTTCCTTGACAAGTTGGAACTGAAATACGGGCACTCCTATTTTGCTTGGACGGAATTCACGGCAAAGGACTTTTCGTACACCTTCCCGTACTATCCAAATGTATGGAACAGCTGGTTCGTGCCGTTTGAGATTACGACAAGCGAGCTCGATGCTGAGGGCTTTACCGCTGCCTACATAGCCGGTGTGCGCCAGTATGAAAAGGATGCAGAAGGTAATGTGATTACTCAGGTGGATGTCATCAAGATAAAGAACGGCTATCTGTTTGCCGGAACGCCTTACCTGATAAAGCAGGAAAGTAGCGCAACGGAACCGTCAGAAGCAAAATTCAACAAGACGAGCGCGACACTTAAAAAGAGCAGCGATGTTCATCCGTTGAGCTCTGCAACGACAACGGCAAATTACGACTTCATCGGCACTTACAATGAAATAGCAGAGGCAGATGTTAAATTCTGCTACTACATTATTGGCAGCAAGG
>CALCFP010000212.1 GCA_937900725.1 uncultured Bacteroidota bacterium
CAAAGTCTCTTATCGCTAAGTACAAGGAACAACAAGACAATGTCCGCAACAACCGCGAATATGATTCACTATCAAAGGAAATCGAATTCCAAAACCTTGAAATCGAGTTGAGCGAAAAGCACATCCGCGAATACAACGCCGATTTGGAACACAAAAAGGAGGCCATTGAGAAATCTGAAACAACATTCAGCGAACGCAATGGCGACCTTGAACAAAAACGTGGCGAATTGGACAGCATCATCTCTGAAACACAAAAGAGGGAAGATGAACTGAATGCAAAGAAGGCTGAGATAGAGCAGTTGGTTGAGGAACGCTACATCAACGCATTCAACCGCATCAGTTCAAACGTGCGCAACGGCTTGGCTGTTGTAACAGTGCAACGTGACGCTTGCGGCGGTTGCTTCAACAAGATTCCACCTCAACGTCAAGTCGATATCCGTTCTCGCAAGCGCATCATCGTATGCGAGTACTGCGGTCGCATCTTGGTTGACGCAGGTTTGGCCGAATTGCAATAATCAGGCTAGCAAAATATAAAACAGGGATTGTCCGTTGGGCAATCCTTTTTTTTGCCCATTAGCCAAACAAAATGTATTTTAAGGCGCAAAATATGGATAGACTGGCTATAACGATATGTGCATTTTTTCTCGTTGTCTGGCTATTGCCTGCCAATGCACAGCCAGCGTGCCTTTCAGAGTCGGCGGAAAAAGCATTCGGGCACATATTCAATCTCGATTTTGAAAATGCCGACAATGTAATCGCGTCTATCGGCGACGGCTCTGACAAGATATGGCTATGTGCCTATTCATCGTTCGTGAAGTCGCTTTCAAGATACGAAACGCCAAACCCCGACTTCTTCGCTAGCCAAATCAGGCAAATAAGGCAGTATGCCGACAAATCGCCTGTTTACCTGCAACGCATCAGCGACATTTACCTGATGAAGTGCTATGCGCATTTCCTCGACAAGTCGTATGTGTCGGCCACCTCGGCGTATTTGAAGGCCAAGCAGAATGTTGAGGACATCGTCGATGCCGACCAGGACAGTTGGCAAGCCAGGCGTTTTGAACTTTTGAGGTTGGCTGTTGATGCCCAGATGCAGAAGGTGTTGCCGATTTTGGCCGACGACAAGACAGCCGGCCAGCGTGCCGACGAATATGGCCGATGTGTTGCGCGGTTGCTTGCCGACGAGGCGGTGCCGACGCTTTTCAAGAACGAGATCAAGTCGGTTTCGCTGTTGCTTCTGCCTCTTGTCTGCAGTCCAGAAAAGGCGGGCTGCGCAATGCTCGACAGTTTCGGCGCCGATTGGCCCTATGGCAGTGCGACAGCCTCGTATGTTGCTGTGGCGCAACTTGAGAGCGCAGGCCAATCAGCATTGGCGCTAAAGGTGTTGCGCAAAGCCGATAGTCTGGGTTACAATAAGTTGCTGAATTTGCTCAACTTGAAATATGGTTGCCAATTGCTGAATGCAGGCAACGATTTCTGCTCCGTATTTCTAAATCAATTTATTGAATGTCAGGCCAATCAGACCAATGTTCTATATGCAAAGATGAAACTTGCGTGGCATTTTTTCCTGAATGGAGATACCGTCAAGGCTGAATCCCTTTGCGGTAAAATCATCCAGTCGCCTGCAACAACTTCAAATGACTTTCAGGCAAAATATGAGTGCTCGCTGTTCGATGAATGGAACGCAAGGCTCATCAGGGCGCGCCTGCTGTTTGATGCTGGCTTTTATGATGAATGCATCTCGTCGCTCGTCTCAGTCCAAACAGAGTCGCTGACGCCGATTCAGGCCAACGAGTACGCCTACCGAATGGGGCGTGCCTGCCACAAATTGAAAAAGTATGCCGAGGCAAAGGAATATTACCAAAAGGCCATTGACCGAAGATTTGAAAACATACACTATTATCCTTGCTATTCAGCCTTTTATATGGGCACAATCTATAGAAATGAAGGAAATTCGGGTGAGGCGGAAAAATATTTCAGGGCTTGCATGAAAATGGATTCGCCAATATATGGCGACGAAATACACCAGAAAGCGAAAAGCGCAATGAAATAGATATTGGCCTGCGGACTAATGAAATTTACAGTTTAAAGTCGAGTAAGTTTAATAATTGGCCTTTCTTTCGGCGCGACACTTCTACTTGACCGCCATCGATCATTTGTCGTCGATGATGGCAATTTTATACATCTTCGGTGTATGGTATCAGAATGGTTACTTTAGTCCCCAGTGCGTTTCCTGACGAGTCGTACAGGTCTTCGATATTGCATGAAATGCCTTCCGTTTCCTTGTTCAGGTCCTTAAGACGGTCGCGTGTCAGCTGCATACCTACGGAGTGGTGTCCTTTGTTGGTTTTGCTGTATTCGGCAGCGGCCTTGCGTCCGATGCCGTTATCGGTGATGCTGCATGTAAGAAGATGCTTGTCAGGATTCTCGGTGATGTCTATCGTTATCAATCCGTTGTCGTCATTTTTGTGCAACAGTCCGTGCAGTATGGCATTCTCGACAAATGGCTGAATCAGCATGGCAGGCACTAATATCAGTTCTTCTTCTATATTGTCATCGATATTGATCTGGTATGTGAACCTGTTGTTGAATCTTGCTTTTTCGAGGTCGATGTAAAGCGTTAGCGACAAGAGCTCATTGTCAAGCGTAATGTTTTGCTTCATTGAGTTGTCGAGAATCATGCGCATCAGTTTGGCGAATTTCGACAGGTATCGCTCGGCATCAAGTGAATTGTTGCTGACAATGAAGTTCTGTATAGAGTTCAACGCGTTGAATATGAAGTGCGGGTTCATCTGCGTGCGCAAGAGAGTGCGTTCAATTTCCAGGGTCCGGCGTCGTAGCTTGTTCTCTTCGTTCTCGCGTAAAGTCTTGTAATAGAAGAAAATCACCACAAAAATGAATGCGAATACAACGGCAACAATCATAAATGTAATTGTTTTTGAGCGCTGACGCTGCATCTCGTTCTGGTGTTCACTCTCTATTCGGAGCTTTTCGTAGTGATGGTTGATTTAGTCGAGCATTTGGGCTCGTTCCACCTCGGCATCCTTTATGAGGTTGAGGGTGCTGTCGTTCACCGAAGCCATCTTATATTCCATGTATTTCTCATGGCATTTCAAGGCGTTTCTGTAGTCGCCAAGGAGCAAATATATTTCGTACAGAATATTATAGTATGTCTGATTGGCTAAAATCAAATTATCGTCGGTATGGAATTTCTTCAAACCTAATAATTCGGCAAGGGCGTCATTGTATTTCTTTTTGAAGACTAAGTATTGGACATAGCAGTAGCGGCAACTGACGTAATTGTTGTACGAGCCAACCGACTTGTAATAATTGCTGGCCTTGCTTACGTATATGCGACTGCTGTCGGCATAATCGCTTCTCCCGGTTTGTTTCGCAATCTTGATATAGGCTTGTGCGAGCTCCATGTAAGCATTGTGCTTATTGTCAATGTCGAAATGCTGCATGTTTTTAGCCGATTCGAAAAGTCTAACCGATTTGGCCAGATTCTCGATGGCAAGGTTGGCCAGCGTGTCGGACTGCTGGTTGAGGGCCGAACCAAGCAAGCAGTAGCCGCAAGCAATATCAATGATTCTGTTTGTGGGCAAAGCATAATCAAGCGCCTTCCGATGGTTCTCCACGGCATTGGAATATAGCGACATTGATGCATATATCTGCCCCAGATTCTTATACGATTCTATCAGGTATGAGGTGTCCTTCAACTCGGTCAGACACATTATGCCCTTGTTGTAATAGTAGAAAACACTGTCTTTTATGTTCAAATCCAAGTAACAGTTGCCGATGTGGATAAATGTGCCCGCCTCGCGTCTTTTGTCTGAAATCTTGTTGTAGAATGCTGCCGACATAAGCCGATATTGCAGCGCTTTGCGCGATTCGTCTTTCATATAGTATGCAAGTGCTATGATGTTGTAGTTGTATGCCCTGAGTTCTTCGAAATCGGAATATGCCTCGTCGCAATAGTCGAGCGAAAGAAATGAATATTTCAGGCTTGTGTCCAAGTCGCATGTCGTGTTTGCCACCCTTGAGTAGTTCCATGCCTTGACGCTGTCGGGCGAGTCAGGCTTTATGGCGCTCAGCAGGTTGTCGATAACAGACTGGTTTGGGTCGATGAACTTGTCAGCGTCAGCTTCCTGCGTGAAACCTATTTGCGGCAACACCAGCAGTACGATGAGAAAAATGAAAGATATGTTAGACTTATGCATAATTTACTAGTTATTGCAAAGATATAAAAAAACGACAATGCTACGTTTTTACAATCTGTGAGTTAGATGGTTTTGTGTTCTATCAATATGAAAATTCGTATTTTATTGAGACGGCAAATTTGCTGTCTCGATAATAGTCAACTGATGATATCTGATTACGTGGTTTGTGGCGAAAATCGCAGACCTTTTTTATGTATTGTGTATATATATGGAGGATAATTGCTGATTTGCAATTTGGATAGCCCGAATTTGAAGCATAAAAAAGGGTGCATCAATATTGATGCACCCTTTTGTCATATCTGAAGAAGAAAATGTTATGCGAACCACTTCTCCACGTCTTCCAACGAAAGTGAAGGAATATCAAGTTTGTTCTTCTTGCGGTAACCGCTCAGTTGCTGTTGCACTTGCGAAGGCTTGCAGTTGCGCAGGCTCTCAACCGAATTGTATCCGGCCTTGATTACAACCTCGGCCCACTCGGCAGGAACGCCTATCTGGATAAAATCGTCAGGCGAGACAACTTGTGCCTTCTTCTCTGGTTTCATCTGTGGGAACAGCAACACTTCCTGAATAGTTGGCTGGCCAATCATGAACATTGCCAGACGGTCGATGCCGATGCCGATGCCCGACGTTGGAGGCATGCCATATTCGAGGGCACGCATAAAGTCGTGGTCGATAATCATAGCCTCGTCGTCACCCTTGTCGGCCAGTTTCATTTGGTCAACAAAGCGGTTGTACTGGTCTATCGGGTCGTTCAACTCTGAATATGCGTTTGCCAGTTCCTTTCCGTTCACCATAAGTTCGAAGCGTTCGGTCAGGCCAGGCTTGCTACGGTGCATCTTGGTAAGAGGCGACATCTCGACTGGGTAGTCGGTTATGAATGTAGGCTGGATGAAGGTGCCTTCGCAGAACTCGCCAAATATCTCGTCGATGAGTTTGCCTTTGCCCATTGTGTCGTCGATTTCCATCTTCAGTTCCTTGCAAATCTGGCGAATTTCGTCTTCGTTCTTGCCGTTCAAGTCGTAGCCGGTCTTTTCCTTGATTGCGTCAAGTATAGGCAGGCGGCGATATGGTGCCTTGAACGAGATTACGTTGTCGCCAATCTTGCTTTCCGATGTTCCGTTCACGGCTATGCAAATCTTTTCGAGCATCTGTTCGGTGAACGACATCATCCAGTTGTAGTCCTTGTACTGGACATATAGTTCCATGCAGGTGAATTCAGGATTATGGTTGCGGTCCATACCCTCGTTGCGGAAGTTCTTGCCAATCTCGTAAACGCCTTCGAAACCGCCCACTATCAAGCGTTTCAGGTAGAGTTCGGTAGCGATGCGCATATACATATCGATATCGAGCGCATTGAAGTGGGTTATGAATGGGCGGGCGCTTGCTCCGCCTGCAATTGCTTGCAGTGTAGGTGTCTCCACTTCGGTATAGCCGGCCTCGTCGAGTATTGAGCGCAAAGTGCGCAATATAGTGGCGCGTTTCAGGAAAGTGCCTTTTACGCCGTCGTTGACGACAAGGTCGACATAGCGTTGGCGTGCGCGCAACTCTGGGTCATCGAATGCATCATATGCCACGCCATCCTTATATTTTACGATAGGTAGCGGGCGGAGCGACTTGCTCAGCACCGTCAGTTCGCTTGCGTGAACTGAAATTTCGCCCATCTGGGTGCGGAAAACATAGCCTTTGATGCCGATGAAATCGCCAATATCGAGCAGTTTCTTGAAAACGACGTTGTACATATCCGCGTTGTCTTCTGGGCAGATGCCGTCGCGTGAAATGTAAACCTGAATACGACCTTTGCTGTCCTGCAGTTCGATGAACGAAGCCTTGCCCATGATGCGTCGGCTCATGATTCGGCCCGCGATGGTGACATCGCGTTGCGGATCATCGTCCTTGAATTCATTTCTGATGTCGGTTGAGTATGCTGTTACCACATATTCTGCGGCAGGATATGGGTCGATGCCCATGTTCCGGAGTTCTGTAAGACTTTGGCGGCGTTGTATTTCTTGCTCGCTTAATTCGATGTTGCTCATTTTATGTAATGTAAAAATATTTCGCAAATATATGATTTTGCCAGTTTATATAGAAATTAGGATGTAGGATTTAGGAATTAGGAATTAGAATTGAGGATTTAGAAAGTTTGGGTTGGAATTAACCCTATCGCAAAGTAAGCCACTTATGCCTTAAAGGCTTAAACCGTAATTAGTAACAAAAAAAGTGTGGCCGATTTCTCGGCCACACCACACACACTCATTTATAACCAATTATTAACCATTAATTAGTTTCTTGTTTCGTATAGGAACCTTTTGATGCTTTGTTTTGGTGTCTTCTCAAATTCTTTAGTCTGAAGTTCGATGCGCGAAACCTGCATAAACTTAGGCAGACTATCGTTGAGTTCCTTCTTGTTTTGTTCCATTATCTGCTCCAGGTCAGCCATTTGCAGACCTTGCTTCTTCATCATGTCCATATCAGGATATACAAGTGCCACAAGTTTGTTCTGGTCAGAAATGACCAACTGTTCCTGGACGTATGGCATGGCATTCAGTTTTGCCTCAATTTCTTCAGGATAGATATTTTCGCCCGAAGGACCGAGAATCATGCTCTTGCTGCGGCCTTTCAGGTAGATGAAGCCGTCCTTGTCCATAATGCCAAGGTCGCCGGTATGCAGATAGCCGTCCTTGTCAATGGTCTTTTGTGTGGCTGCCGGGTTCTTGTAGTAGCCTAACATTGTGCCTTCGCCAGTCAGCAGGATCTCGCCAGGTTGCTTTTCCGGGTCCGGAGAGTCGATAGTGACATTTATGGCATCAACAGGCAGGCCGGCAGAGCCCTTGCGAGCCAATCGCCATCCGGCATAGCTTACAAGCGGGCCACATTCGGTCATACCGTAGCCTACCGAGTAGCGGAATTTTATTTTGTGAAGGAATGCCTCTACTTCAGGATTCAGTGCTGCGCCGCCAATCACCACTTCGCGGAAACGTTCGCCGAATGATGCTGACAGCGATTCGCGTATCTTTTTGCAGATTATATTGCTCAAGATAGGAATGTGAAGTGCTATTTTCATCCCTGTAGTGCTGATTTTTGGCTGAATTTGCTTTTTGTAGATTTTCTCAATCAACAAAGGAACGAGCAACAGCAAATGTGGCTTTACGACCTTGAAGGCTTCCAGCAGTACTGAAGGTCCTGCCGCGCGGCCCAGGTATGTTACGTGTGTGCCGACTGCAAGTGGCCACAACATTTCAAATGCGCAGCCGTAGGCATGGGCCAATGGTAGCATGCTCAGTATGTCGTCGCCCTCTTCAAGTTTCATATTGCGCCTGGCGTATTCCACGTTTGCCATCAGACTGCGGTAGGGGAGCATTACGCCTTTTGAAAAACCAGTAGTGCCCGATGTGTAGCTGATAACGGCAAGTTCTTCGCCGTCAACCTCAGGATATTTGATGTCGTTGGCCGTAAAACCGTTTGGATATTTCTTTGCAAACAATTCATCCATTGAGTTCATCACAGTGGCAACGTTATACTCGTCGCGCTCGAAAGCCACAGTGAAGTTTGTCATGTTGATGATAGCCCTAAGGTTAGGCATCTTTTCTGCATCAAGCGAAGGCAATACCATGTCGCCGCAGAACAGCATTACGGCATCGGAATGCGTGATGAGGTTCTGTACGTCGTTTGGATGGAAATCGACAAGAATCGGGACAATGGTGCACCCGTATGTAATGGTGGCCAAGTACGATATTGCCCAATGTGGATGGCTTTTCCCTATCAAGGCAATCTTGTTACCTTTTTTTACACCACACTGCTCAAACAGGATGTGTATTTTTTCAATTTGCTCGGCAACCTGCCCGTAAGTGATTGAGAAATTGCCTTTATATATTGACAAGGCCTTTAAATCCCAGTGTTTTCTGAAGGATTCTTCGTAAGTCTTAACTAAATTTCCCTGAACAACCATGACGTTTGTTTTTAAATTCGGTTAGCAAAAAGCAAAAAACGTGCCAAAGTGGAACTTGTGTGTTTTTTTGGACGAATTTGACTTCGCATCTTATTCGCATTTTTGTATTCTGAACAATTACGCAAATCACTTAAAAGCCTTTATGGCCGTTGGATTACGCTATATAAACGACCAAAGATAGCGGCGCGCATTTTTTAGGAATTGCTTTTGCTTGGCACAAATCTAAATTGTTTTAATACATTTGCCAGTTAGTTTAAAACGTGTAAATGCCGATTTTTATCGACATAAATTGATGATAATCAACAAAATATATTTTAAGTGAACAAAATTGTTGCAAAAGAGTTCTTCTCTGAAAATGTAGTAAGGCTCGAAATTGAAGCTCCGCTGATAGCAAAATCGCGCAAAGCGGGCAACTTTGTGATTGTTAAGATTGGCGACAAAGGCGAACGCATACCGTTGACCATTTCAGCCGCCAATATCGAAAAAGGTACAATCGACTTGGTCGTACAACGCATCGGCGTGTCGTCACGCAAACTTACCGACCTTAACGTTGGCGACTATGTCACCGACCTGGTTGGCCCACTTGGACGTGCAACCGAAGTCGAGAACTTTGGTACAGTGCTGGCTTGTGGCGGTGGCGTAGGCGTGGCACCACTTCTGCCTATAGTTGAGGCAATGAAGAAGGCTGGCAACCGCGTAGTAAGCATATTGGCCGCACGCAGTAAGGACCTGATCATCCTTGAAGACCAAATGCGCAAGTGGTCTGACGAAGTTATAATCATGACCGACGACGGTTCATACGGCGAAAAAGGCAACGTTACCGTCGGCATGGAAAAGGTAATCGCAAAGGAGAAGATTGACAAGGCTATCGTAATCGGCCCAACCGTCATGATGAAGTTCGCATCGCTGACAACCAAGAAGTACGAAATTCCTACTGTTGCTAGTCTCAACACAATCATGGTTGACGGAACAGGCATGTGTGGCGCTTGCCGTGTCACTGTTGACGGCAAGACAAAATTCGTCTGCGTTGACGGACCTGAATTCGATGCACACAAAATCGATTTTGACGAGGTGCTGATGCGTATGCGCGCATACAAGACAGAAGAGGCTGAGGCTCTTGCAGAGTATAATAAATAAAATCTACGACAATGACTAAAGAAGAGATAATGGCTCTGCGCAATGAGCCTTGGCGAGATGAATTGCGCAAGAAGATGAGTCCAAAGGACCGCGGTGCTTTGGAACGCGTCAAGATGCCTGAATTGGCACCTGACTATCGTGTCAAGACTTTTACAGAAGAGGTTCAGCAAGGTTTGACAAAGGAAATGGCAATGGCTGAGGCACAACGCTGCCTTGACTGCGGCGATCCTTCATGTATGAAAGGCTGCCCTGTAGGAATCAACATTCCTACCTTTGTAAAGCATATTGAAAAAGGCGAGTTTGCCGAGGCAATTGCAACTATCAAACAGACATCAAGCCTTCCTGCCGTTTGCGGTCGTGTATGCCCACAGGAAAAGCAATGCGAAGGCAACTGCATCAAGTTGAAGATGAACCAAAAACCGGTAGCCATTGGCTATTTGGAACGCTTCGCTGCTGATTATGAGCGTGAGAGTGGAAAGATGCAGGCTCCAAAATGCGCACCAAAGAACGGAAAGAAAGTCTGCACCGTAGGCTCTGGTCCATCTGCATTGGCTTTCGCAGCCGATATGATCAAGTTCGGTTACGATGTAACTGTATTTGAGGCTCTTCACGAGATTGGCGGCGTATTGAAATATGGTATTCCTGAATTCCGTTTGCCAAACAATGTGGTTGATGCCGAAATCAACACTTTGCGCCAAATGGGTGTAAACTTCCAACCAAATACAATCGTTGGAAAGACAATTAGTTACGAGCAACTGCACGAAATGGGATTCGACGGCATATTTGTCGGTTCAGGTGCAGGCCTGCCACGCTTTATGAGCATTCCGGGCGAAAACCTGATTGGCGTAATGTCATCTAACGAATACCTTACCCGTATCAACCTTATGGGTGCAGGCCGTGGCCAAGGATTCGACACTCCTGTGCTGAAAGGCAAGAACGTGGTTGTCTGCGGTGGTGGTAACACTGCAATGGACGCTTGCAGAACTGCTGTAAGACTTGGCGCTAAGGAAGTACATATTATCTATAGAAGAAGTATGGTAGAACTACCTGCTAATAAACAAGAAGTTGAAGAAAATAGACCTCCTGAAGAAAAATCAAATAGATCAAAAAAAAGTGAAAATGATGTAGAAAGACTTAAAGAGCTTGGAGAATATCTGAAAAAAACTTATGCAAAGAATCTTTTGAATGAAGCCGTAGAAGTTCGTACAACTGAAGGCGATGTGTACGAACGTTATATCCGCTGGGAAAAGCCCGTGCAAATTAATCGCATTGTTCTTCAGGAAGATATTACAAAAAGCCAGCGAGTTGAACAATTTGAAATTTACGCGAAG
>CALCFP010000213.1 GCA_937900725.1 uncultured Bacteroidota bacterium
TGTCACGTCCGTCCATAAAGCAGTGGACGAAAGTATTTGCCACGCCGTACTCTTTAGCAATGTCGACAAGTTTGAACAGATGGTCGAGCGAAGAGTGCACACCGCCTGTAGAAGTCAATCCCATAAGGTGAATGCTCTTGCCGTTCTTTTTTGCGTATCCGTAAGCAGAGACAATCTCTGGATTTTGCATAATGCTGTTGTCAGCGCAAGCGCGGTTAATCTTTACAAGGTCCTGATAAACCACACGGCCTGCGCCAATGTTAAGGTGACCTACTTCAGAGTTTCCCATCTGGCCGTTTGGCAGGCCAACATCTTCACCGCAAGTGAGCAGTTGTGCGTTTGGATATTTTGCGGTTAGTTTTTCCATATTAGGCGCGCCTGCCGAGTAGATAACGTCGCCTTTTGATTTGTTGCCGATTCCCCAACCGTCGAGAATCATCAACAGGGCTTTACCTTTTGCCATTTTTTATATTTGTTTTAGATTGTTAATATTCTAAACATCAAATTATTGAACATTCAATGCATCTTATCGGATGCGAGCGCAAAAGTATTCAAAAAAATGACGTAACGGCAATCAAAATCGGGTGATGCGAATTTATGATGCCTGAAAAAAAACTATTTGTCCATAGCGAGCCTCAATCCGCAAATATCGCTTGCTGTTGCAGGGTCGCTCTTGCCACGGTTGGTGATTGTGCATATTTGCGTGGCATCGGTGAAACATCCGCCACGAATGGCATATTGCCCTGTCTCGTCATCATACAAATTTGAACACCATTCCCAAACGTTGCCACTCATATCGTATATTCCCAATTCATTTGGCATTTTGGATGCGACAGGATGTGTCTGGCTGTTTGAATTGCCCGAATACCATCCTACCTTGCCTATCACATTGGCTCCGCTGAATTTGAAGCCACCTGACTTGTTGCCGCCGCGTGCGGCGTATTCCCATTCCGCCTCAGTGGGCAACCTGAACGTCTGTCCTGTCAATTGATTCAGTTTCTGTATGAAAGCCTGGCAGTCGTTCCAACTGACCATATCTACGGGGTTGTTTTTTCCGCGCGACGTACTCGGATTTTTTCCCATTACGGCTTTCCATAGTTCCTGCGTGACTTCGGTCTTGCCTATACGGAAATCGGGCACACTCACATTGTTGGCTGGCTCGCCTTGGCCTAATTGCCCGCCCTCGACATAAACCATTTCAAAACTGACACCATTGACGGTGAATGCCTTGATTGTTCCGTTTTGGGCAATCAACGAATTGACATACAGCAGCATGACGACAAACGGCATAAATCCTTTCATTATCATTTTTTCTTAAGATTAATAAATTGACTTACGGTTTCTATTAGCAATTCCTTCTTGATTGGCTTGCTTAGGACAGCGTTAAAATCATATCCCTTAAGTTTATGCAAATAATCAGATGGCGAATAGCACGACTGCGCCACAATTGGTATTTCAGTATCGAACTTACGAATCTGCACCAGTGCCTCAAAGCCGTCCATAACAGGCATTTGAAGGTCCATCAGCACAAGATTTATGTCGTGATTACGCTTAACCTCATTAACCGCCGATTCGCCGTCAAAGGCGCGAATAACCTTATATCCATTATTCTCGAGCGTTGTGGAAAGAAATATTCCGTTAAACTCCTCATCATCAACTACAAGCACCAAGCCCTTCGACTTGACAAAATAATTGATTGAATATTGCTTTTCGGACACCGAATCCTGTATACACGGCAATTCAACGGTCACCACTGTACCGACATTGAGCGAAGATTCAAACATTATCTTGCCGTGCATCGACTCAACATACGCCTTACAGATGGAAAGTCCCAATCCCAAACTGCGGATTTCCATATTGTCATCGGTCTCTATCTTGAAGAATGTCTCAAACACCGACTTGATGTTTTTCTCATCGACCCCGATTCCGGTATCTGAAACAACGATGCGCACATTGTCATTTTCAATGGTAGCCTCCAATGTGACGTTTCCACTGTCAGTGAACTTCATTGCATTTTCAATAAGGTGTTTAATCACATATTTCACCTTACCGCCGTCGATATCGGCAATCAAGTTATCGGGCAGGTTGTTGTTCAGTAACAAGAACAATCCCTTTGCATTGCCGAACTTATCCTTAGCCTCTCTAAACGCATCATTGACAATACGTTTCACATTATCTTTCATATAATTAATCACCAACTGTCCAGTGGCGATTTTTGACATTTCAACAGTATTGTCGATGAGGTCGACTAGTTTGTAGCCGTTGTCCCTTATCAACGGAAGATACTTTTCGCTTTGCATATTGCCGTTTGACAGCAACAAATCGGAAAAGCCGACAATGGCGTTTATTGGAGTCTTTATCTCGTGCGACAATGTCGAGAGGAACGTTGATTTCAGTTTCGAACTTTCTTCAGCCTGCTCCTTCGATTTCAGCATTTCATCTTCGGCCATGCGACGACGGTTTATGTTGATATTGTAGCCGAAATAGCCGAGGAACTTTCCGTCAGAATCGAAATTTGGTGCGGCGTGGACAAGCATCCAATAATAATTGCCATCGGCGCCAAGCATACGCCATTCAATTTGGAAGTTTGCGCGTTTCTCGAATGCGTCGAGCCACTTGCCCATTTTAGATGCGTAATCATCAGAATGAATAAGGTTCAACCAGTCCTTGCCCTTACCCAATTCAGCGCCGTATTTTCCCACAAACCTCTTCCAAGAGTCGTTGACATATACAAGATTGTTTTCTGAATCCACTTTCCATATATGCAAATCGCCTACGTTACTGATGTTGCGGTATTCGGCATCGTTCATTTGCGGATGGATGTGCTCTGCCACTCCATTGACATCCCTGCACAACACCTGGAAGAACGTCTTGTCGCCCTCAACAAATGGCGTAGCCACAATTTCCGCCGTAAACACCGTCCCGTCGAGTTTTACCATTCTACGTTCCTTGAGAGAGGCAGGCTTCTGGTTCACAATCATATCCTCAATGTTCGACTTGATACTGTCAAACACGTCAGGATGATATAACATTGATATGTTCTTGCCAACAAATTGTTTTTTCTCAGTTGCCCCGAAAAGCCTTATCGCCTCCTGGTTGATGAAAGAAATCTTGTAGTCAGTATCATGGACAAAGACAGCCTCTGGCAAGGTGTTCATCATCTTCTTGTAGCGTTTCTGCGTTCCAAGCATATCGTGCTGAATCTGACGGCGTTGAGTCATATCGGTGACTAGGATGTGACGGCAGTGTTTGCCGTTAAGCATAATGTCGAAAGATGATTTAGCCAATGTGGCACGTTCGCCGTTGCCCTTGATAATCTCCCATTCTTCCATTTCGAGCAGTTTAGAGCGAACTTTCTCATTGGTGTTTTTCATCAGCATGGCAAATTGAGGTGTCGAAAAGTCGAACAGAGTCATTTTTGACATTTCATCGCGAGTATACCCTATAAGGTCACAGGTTGCCTGATTCACCTTTTCTATTTTATATGTCTCCACGTCGTAAATACACATTGGATGAGGATTGCGGTCAAAAATCAGGTCGTAACTCTCTACACCTTGTTCCAAAAGACGTTCCTTGTAATAATTGTCAGAATCGTCACGGAAAGTTACCACAAGGCCTGTAGTGATTTTTATGTCATTGACAATTGGTGACAGGCTACCAGAAATTGGCACCTCACGCCCGCTTTTCTGCATAAGCATTACATTGTCAGGAAGTTCGATACGTTTCTGTGACTGAAGTGCCTGATCAAACAACTTATCGAGTTTGATACCGGCCTGTGACGACACATTGAAAATAGACACAAGGTTGTGCCCCATCGACTGATGCGAGTTATACCCTGTGAGGTGTTGCGCTATGCTGTTAATGTGCCAGATACGGCCGTTCTTATCTGTGGTTATTATGGCATCATTGACATTTGAGAGCACGGTCTGCAACTCTTTCGTCAATGCTCGCAGGTTAGCCTCCCTGCGTATCAGCGAATGTACAAAAC
>CALCFP010000214.1 GCA_937900725.1 uncultured Bacteroidota bacterium
TCATAGGTAATCTCACTGAACTTGGTTGCAGTTGGATCCTTCTCCGGATCGGCAGTGTATATACCATCCACACGTGTACCCTTCAGCATTACATCAGCCTCAATCTCAATACCACGAAGTGAAGAACCTGTATCTGTTGTAAAGTAAGGATTACCAGTACCAGCACTCATAATTACAACTTCGCCATTCTCCATTGCCTCAATTGCTTTCCATTTGGTGTAGAATTCGCCAATAGGTTCCATGCGGATGGCTGTGAGTACGCGGGCTTTCTGACCGATGCTTTCAAGTGCCGAGCATAGTGCCATTGCGTTGATTACGGTGGCCAGCATTCCCATTTGGTCGCCCTTGTAGCGGTCGAAACCCTTTGATGCACCGCTCAATCCGCGGAAAATGTTACCGCCTCCAATAACAATGCCAATCTGCACGCCCATGTCGGCTATTTCCTTAATCTGCTTTGCGTATTCGTCCAGCCGTTGCGGGTCGATGCCGTAGCCTTGCTTGCCCATTAGCGATTCGCCGCTGAGCTTCAATAATATGCGTTTGTATTTTGCCATAAAAAATTGTTTTTATTTTGGTGATAAAGGTAAGATAAATTACAAAATGGAAATGTGAAATTGTTTAAAGTTGAGAAGTGTGGTAGTTTATTCGGAAAGCGCATGGTGATTCAATTCACACATCCTAAATCTCAATTGTCCAGCCACGCAACACCCACAAGGCGCTCATAGTCGCCTGCCACGGGGTTGTAGAAAAGCGTGAACATATAACTGTTGCCCGTTTCCGAATGTGAGCCCTCAAAGCGTTCCAAATCAACCTTGCCGTCGTAGTAACTCTTACAAACGTAAATATAGTCGTAAACGCCCTGTTTCAGGAACAAGTCGGCCTCATAGCGCTTTGCCTGGAAATTGTAGCGCATAATATTGGTAGAGTCGAGTTGCCAATTGTTGAACGCACCACACACATACACATCGGCATCGAGCACAGGCTCTACATTCAGCGTCGGGTGCACAAAGGCATAGTCGGCCGAACGGTAAAAATCGTCCTGGTTCTTGTTCACCGAATAGGCATACACCACATACTGCCCGTTTTGGTCCGTTTCCGTAAAATACGGCTTGATAGCCTCGAACACCTCTTCCGTTACGCGGGTGCAACATAGTCAACCGTATTGTAGTTTATCTGCGTCTGCTTCAGGTAGCGAAGGTCGAGACGGCGGAACTCGTTGCCACCCGCCATAAGCAAGTCGCCAGGGTACGAATACACAAGTTGGTCGCCCATAATGTATTTTGGCTTTAAGCCGATGCGCGAGGCATACGGACAGTTATTCTGCAACACATTGAGACTCAATTCGTTAAAAATATCATTCACAGGCAAGTCCGAATAATCCACATTCAGCCTCACATCTTGCGCATAACGCTCGTTGACGCTCGTCTGTGGCTTTACAATTTCGGCATTGATAACCGCAAGTTGCTCATATACAAGAAACGACGTTTGAGCCACTATGCTGTCGCGATGCCCTGCCAGAAACACATTCACCACATATCGGCCCGAAAGAAGCATCTGCACATTGTCGTTTGGCAAGGCGATGCGGAAATTGACGTAGCCCACCGACGTGCCCATCGACGGGAAATAGTCGGTCAGCGAATTGGACTCGAACCCGCTTATGTATTCCGACGGCTGAAGGTCGGACGGCTTGCCGTTACTGTAGCAGTGCACCACGCTGTATTCAAGGTCCGGAATATTGTCGCCGATA
>CALCFP010000215.1 GCA_937900725.1 uncultured Bacteroidota bacterium
CCCTGTTTCTCTTCTGGAAGTTCGGAAATGACGTCGGCGGCATCGTCAGAGTCCATATGCTCTATGACGGTGTGGGCGATTTCCTGGCTCGGCAGGTCTTTCAGCAACTCCTCACGGTCGTCTTCCTCAAGTTCGATGATGGCGTCGGCAGTGAGTTCTGACGGCAGAAGGTCGAACAGGTAGTGGGCATCGTCGGGTTCGAGTTCGCTCAGTATTTCTGCGACATCGGCAGGGTGCAGTTCCGAAATCATCGACTTTATTGACTCGTCGCTGCGGTCTTGGATGGCCAACTGTAGTTGGTCGACAAACTCCTTGTTTAGTTCGAAACGCATTTTCTACTTTTTTAAAAGGTCCTCAATAATGTTGGTGAGTCCTACAAACTCATTTACGCTCAGTTGTTCGGGGCGCTGTTTGAAAATCGGCAAGTCCGATTTACAGTCCTTCAATATTGGCTTCAGGCTGTTTGACAAGGTTTTTCGCCGCTGGTTGAAACTTGTTTTCACAATGTTGACGAACAGACGTTCGTCGCACGGCAGTTTTTCGGTGCTGTTGCGTGTAAGCCTGATGACTCCCGACTTCACCTTAGGAGGCGGGCTGAAAACGTTCTCGTGCACGGTGAACAGGTAATCTATATCGTAATATGCCTGCAGCAGCACACTCAATATTCCGTAAACCTTGCTTCCTGGTTTCGATGCCACCCTTTCGGCCACTTCCTTTTGGAACATTCCCACCATTTGCGGTATCATCTGCCTGTTTTCGACAATCTTGAACAGTATCTGGCTCGATATGTTGTACGGGAAGTTTCCCGCTATGCAGAATGGCTTGTCGAAGAGTGTCGCGAGGTCGAGTTTCAGGAAGTCGCCTTCAATGATGCGGCCGTTTAATTCGGGCATTTTGGCATACAGCCACTCTACAGATTCATGGTCGATTTCGACAACATAGACTTGGGCGTTCGGACGCTGGAGCAACGGGCGCGTGAGGATACCCATTCCAGGACCAATCTCGAGAATCGTGTCGGGCGCGCCATCGGTGAATCCGTTGGCTATGTTTGATGCAATTCTCTCATCTGTAAGAAAATGCTGTCCGAGATTCTTTTTAGCCCTTACCTTTTCCATTGCAGTCCATTTAGGCCCGCAAGATAGTTTTTTATCACTAAAAAAATCCTTTTACCCGATATTTACCTGTATATTATAGGTGAGTGTTTTCGTTTCGGCACAAACAAATATCATAGAATTTCTTTTTGATTTTCAGTGTTTTATAAAACATACTTCAAATATTCTGAACAAAAAAAAGTTTTGTTTGTATTAATATCAGATTCAACGAAAAGCGCCAGCCCTTGGCGCATCACTAAAAATTGAGATATGGAAACATACAACACCCAACTGAAAGTTGGCGACAAGATTTCGTCGTTTAACGCTGTGGCAACCACTCGCAAGATTGGATTTCCATCTGACTTCAAAGGACAATGGATTGCAATAATCACAAACCCGGTTGAGATATTCGACACCGAAGAAGAAAAAAAATGTTTCCTGCAGTTAGCCGAATCACTTGAAAAGAAAAACTGCCAGTTAATTGGGCTGTCGACAAGCGGAATGTCGAACGACCTCAAATGGCAACGCGGTCTAAAAGGCCTAACCAATGACGCCACACTAAGTGCCATCTTAGAGGACCTGCCCATAATCAACGATTCTGTTTTGACTGTGGCACGGCAGTGCGGAATGATAAATAGCGCCAACGAGCAGATGCCAATTTCATCTTTATATCTAATAGATCCCGACAGCGTGGTTAGGTCAATATCAAACTACATACAGGCTGACAGCAGTCTGCCGACCGATAGTGCGGAAAGGCTGCAGCAGATTCAGATGGAAAGGCTGAACGGACGATTGACGCAACACAGGCATACTGTCACCGAACAAACAAACAACGAGATATGCTGCTGGTATTTTTGACATTGCTGCTAACGGCAAGAATGAAGAACGCATTGAAAATGCAATGAATTAGGGGATGGTCACTTTGGGGTGGCCGGTTGATTATAATTTGTGTGTTTTGGCAAGGGCGTGCGTACGCACGCCTTTGCTACATTAAGCACGGCGCAAATCGGCCGGCAACCGTTTCTGGCATAAAAAGTTAAGAACGTTTTTGAATTTGTCGGATTTATTTTTGCCGCAAATGGGTGTCAAGTTGCCGTAAAATCCGTATCATTGCAAAATTTTTTTTATTCCGAAAAACGTATCAAAAATGGCAAAGATTTTCAACGACGTGTCAAGAACATTTGGTGAGTATTTGCTCATTCCAGGGTTGACAACCAAACAATGCATTCCAAACAATGTATCGCTCCGCACACCTCTTGTGAAATTCAAGAAAGGTGAAGAATCTGCAATCAACCTCAACATCCCATTCGTTTCAGCTATCATGCAGTCAGTTTCTGATTCGGGATTGGCTATTGAACTTGCACGCAACGGAGGTCTTTCATTCATTTTCGGCTCGCAACCAATCGAGTCGCAGGCCGAAATGGTACGCAAGGTGAAGAAATTCAAGGCAGGATTCGTAATCAGCGACTCCAACGTCAAGCCTGACAGCACTCTTTACGATGTACTCGACCTTATCCAAAAAACCGGTCACTCGACAATAGGCGTTACCGACGACGGCACTTCAAACGGCAAACTGCTGGGCATGATCACAAGCCGCGACTACCGCACCGACAAGGACGGCCTTAATGACAAGGTGGCTTCACACATGACCCCGTTCGAGAAACTGACCGTTGGCAAAGTCGGCATCAGCCTTACTGACGCTAACCAACTCATTTGGGACAACAAGATCAACGCATTGCCAATCATCGACGAGAACCAGAAACTGATGTACTTTGTGTTCCGCAAAGACCACGACAGCCATCACGACAACCCGAACGAACTGTCCGATTCAGACAAGAAACTGCTTGTTGGCGCAGGCATCAACACCCGCGACTACGAGAAACGCGTTCCGGCACTTGTCGAGGCAGGCGCCGACGTGCTTTGCATCGACTCGTCCGACGGCTACTCTGAATGGCAGCTTGAAACCCTGAAATGGATCAAGTCAAAATACGGCGACAGCGTTAAAGTGGGCGCTGGAAACATTGTCGACAAGGAAGGGTTCGACTACCTTGTT
>CALCFP010000216.1 GCA_937900725.1 uncultured Bacteroidota bacterium
TTTCGGACTCATGTAGATTAGTAGCGCCATTGACATGATGAGCGTCACCGGGTCCTTGAATATCACGTCAAACGATCTCAGCACCGATACTTCAACCTCGTTCACGTCGTTGGTCATTCGCGATATCACATCGCCTTTGTGCTCATCGGAATAGAACCCGAGCGACAAACGTGTTATCTTGTTGTACAGTTTGTTGCGCAGGTCGCGTACTACGCCGTACCTGATGTTCACCATCACAAGTTTCGATGTGTACCAGAAACCTGTCTTGAAGAATATGGCTATGAGTATGAAGCCTGACAGGTATAGCAGGGCGGAGGTCTTTCCGTATTCGGCAATTATCTGACATAGATAGAAATTGAACATCTTTGACAGGGAGTCGATGCTTCCATCGAATGCAATAGGTTCTGACGTGGGATTCATGTTGGTATCGAAAAGCACGTCCAGAAACGGAATGACCATTGTAAACGAGAACAATCCTGCTATTGTTGATAGTCCAATAAACAGGAAGTTCAGCATTGCCTGCTTCCAGTATTGTGGAAATACGTATTGAAGTATTCGCTTTAATCCTTTCATTATGCTTGGGTTAGAAGTAAATGCCTGTGTAGTTGTGTGGTGTTATGTTCATCATTTCCTGCTTGACTGCATCGCTGACATTAAGTGTCTGTATGAACTCGTGGATTGACTGCTCAGTCACTTTCGAGTTTGTGCGAGTCAGTTCCTTCAAAGTCTCGTATGGTTTCGGATAGCCCTCGCGACGCAAGATTGTCTGCAAGGCTTCGGCCACCACGCTCCAGTTTGCCTCAAGGTCGTTTTTGAGTTTATCCTCATTGAGAATCAACTTGCCAAGTCCTTTTTGCAACGATTTGAGCGCTATCACGCTGTGTCCGATAGGAACGCCTATGTTGCGCAATACTGTCGAATCGGTCAGGTCGCGTTGCATGCGTGAGATAGGCAACTTGTGGGCGAAATGCTCAAACACTGCGTTTGCCACGCCAAGGTTTCCTTCGGCGTTTTCAAAGTCGATAGGGTTGACTTTGTGTGGCATTGCCGACGAGCCTACTTCGCCAGCCTTGATTTTCTGCTTGAAGTATTCCATCGACACGTATGTCCAAATGTCGCGGCATAGGTCGATGAGTATTGTGTTGATGCGTTTGATGCCGTCGAAAATTGCTGCCAAGTCGTCGTAGTGTGCAATTTGTGTGGTTGTCTGCAGACGTTCAAGGTGGAGCGTGTTTTTTACGAAGTTGTTTGCAAATTCAACCCAGTCAATTTCAGGATATGCGACCATGTGAGCATTGAATCCGCCTGTTGCGCCACCGAATTTTGCCGAGCAAGGTATGCTCTTGAGCAGTTCAAGTTGCTTGTTGAGGCGTTCAACAAAGACCATCAGTTCCTTGCCCAGACGGGTAGGCGATGCAGGCTGTCCGTGAGTGTGTGCAAGCATGGCAACGTGCTTCCATTGTTCGGCCATGTCGGTCAGTTGGTTTATGACATCGTCAATAAGTGGGTAGAACACGTCCTTTATGGCATCGCGCAGTGAATAAGGAATGGCAGTGTTGTTTATGTCTTGCGAAGTCAGGCCAAAGTGGATGAACTCCTTGAATTCTGCAAGGCCAAGATTGTCGAATTTTTCCTTCAGGAAATATTCAACGGCTTTTACGTCGTGGTTTGTGGTCTTCTCTATCTCCTTGATGCGCAGTGCATCGTCGAATGAGAATTCGTTGTAGATGTTGCGGATTTGTTCAAACTTCGATTTGTCGACACCTTCAAGGTTCTTGAGAGGAATGTTGCACAGTGCAATGAAGTATTCGCACTCAACCAGCACGCGGTAGCGTATCAGTCCGAATTCCGAGAAATATTTGTCGAGCGATTCGGTTTTTGAGCGATAGCGGCCGTCAATAGGACCAATCGCTGTCAATTCGTTAAGTTCCATGTCTATATGTTTTTCAAAATGTTAATTTATCCTAAATCCTAATCCCGATAGCCATCGGGACTAAATCCTAAATGCTAGCCGATGATGCGCCAATTTCGCGGTTTATTTTGCGCATAAGGCCTTGAAGCACGGCACCAGGGCCTACTTCAACAATCTCCGTCAAACCGTTGGCAATCATGTTTTGCATTGTCTGAGTCCAGCGTACAGGCGATGTGAGTTGAGCCACAAGGTTTTTCTTTATTTCGTCGGGATTGGTTACAGGGCTTGCCGTCACGTTTTGGTAAACAGGACATATTGGTGCTCTGAACGTCACTTCGTTTATGGCCTTTTCTCCTGTTTTGAATTCAAGACAAAAAATGATGCCACGTATGAGTATAACAACATCAATGCGTTTTCCCAACCGTGGAATGTCATATTCAAAGAAAATGTATGCCTCTTCCTCTTTCCATGGAGAAATTACACGTTGCATTATTTCAATTTCACCTTCCCAAGCTTCAATAGTTGTCGT
>CALCFP010000217.1 GCA_937900725.1 uncultured Bacteroidota bacterium
GATCAACCTTGGCGAAGGTTCGCGCCGTGCACCTGCGTTCGTCGAGAGCATCATTTATACCACAAAGAACGTTGCATCTGTTGACGACTGCGAGAAGTTCGACCGTACAAAGTACGAAAAGGAGTTGTGGAACAATATTCTGAAAATCTATAAGTTGGGTTAATCAATCACCCGACTTCACTTGTATAATTGATAGGGACGCGTTGAGCCACGTCCCTATAATTTTTAATCAGTATGAAGGAACATATAGTAGTCTTTTTCAAAGGTTTTGCAATGGGAGTGGCCAATGTCATTCCAGGAGTGTCAGGCGGAACGATAGCGTTGCTGACTGGCATTTTCGAGAGACTGATAAACGCACTGAAATCGTTCGATGTCGAGGCGCTGAAATTGCTTTTTGGCTTGAGATTCAAGGAGTTTGCCAAGCATATCGATTTCGGATTCCTGGTATTCGTATTCTTGGGAATTGGCATAAGCATAGTATCGGTTGCAAAACTTTTGGAGTTTCTGTTTGAGGAATATCCCGTTTACGTTTGGTCGTTTTTCTTTGGGCTGATACTTGTATCGGTCTGGTTTGTAGGGAAATCAATCGGGAAAATCAATCTGCCTGCAATTATCTCGTTTGCAGTAGGAACGGCAGTCGCATTTGGCTTGTCTATGATGAATCCAGCCACCGAGAACACGGCCTTCTGGTACCTGATTGTATGCGGTGCCGTGGCCGTATGCAGTATGATTCTGCCAGGATTGTCAGGCTCGTTCGTGCTGATACTTATGGGCAACTATCACTTGATAATGATATACGCCGTTTCGCATTTCGACATTTCGATACTTGTACCCGTTGCAATAGGTGTTGTTGCAGGCTTGCTGGCATTTTCGCATTTCCTTTCGTGGTTGCTTGGCAAGTACGAAAAGCCTACAATGGCACTTCTCACAGGATTCATTTTCGGTAGTCTGGGGACAATCTGGCCTTGGAAAAACGAGATTCATCTTGTGCAGAACGGCGAGGAATTGCTCAAGAACGGCAAGCCGATTATACAAGGTTACCAGATGTACTTCCCGCAACATTTCAACGCCGAAGTGGCAATAGCCATAGTTTTGATGATAGCGGGAATGGTGGCGCTCTGGGCGCTTGAACACGCATCGGAAAAAGCAAAATAGAAAGTGTAAATTTGAAATTATATCGCAATGCAGACATTTGGCTTGGTTGGCAATCCGCTAGGACATTCCTTTTCGCAAGATTATTTCACAAAAAAGTTCGATAAGGAAAAAATTGAGGCTCAATATCTTAATTTTCAGATAGAAGACATTTCGATGCTTGGCGACAAAGTGCTGTCGGTGCCTGGGCTACGAGGTTTCAATGTGACAATTCCATACAAGCAGGCAGTGATTCCGTATCTCGACACAATTGACGAAGTAGCGCAAAAAGTTGGCGCAGTGAATGTTGTGAAGGTTGAGGATGGTGCAGGCAAAAGAAAACTGTCGGGCTACAACTCAGATGTAGTCGGATTCGAAAATTCGCTCAGGCCGTTGCTGAAAAGTTGCCATACAAACGCATTGATACTTGGCACGGGCGGAGCGTCAAAGGCCGTCAGGTACGTGCTTGAAAAACTCGGAATAGAATACAGGTACGTATCGCGCACGCCGTCAGACAATGTTTACAGTTATGGCCAGTTGACGCCAGAAATCATCAGCCACAACAAACTGATTGTCAATTGCACACCACTCGGAATGTCGCCCAAAGTGGATGCCTGCGCCGATATCCCTTATTCGGCAATCGGTCCGCAACATCTTTGCTTCGACTTGATTTACAATCCTGAAACGACATTGTTCCTGCAAAAGGCGCACGAGCAAGGCGCAACAGTCAAGAACGGCTTGGATATGCTTATCGGTCAGGCCGAACGCGCTTGGGAGATTTGGAACAGTTAGCGTGTCAGGCAAATGAATAGCAAGGCCAATGTCCATAACCAGACGTTGGCCTTGTTTTTTGTCGGCAGAACCAATGTCTTAGGATTTTATGGGGAACTTTATGGAAGTTTCCTGAAATGCATCTATTTGTTTTTGTTGGCTAGAAAACTTATTACTTTCGCGCCCGAAAAAAAACAGAAGAATTATGTGGTTGTTGTTTGCGCTGTTTTCAAGCGCGTTGCTTGGTTGCTACGATATTTTCAAGAAAGCGTCGCTCAGGGGGAATGCCTTTGTGCCAGTTCTGTTTGTTGCCACCGTCACCGGGTCGGTGTTGTTTGCCGTGGTGCTGATGCTGTCGCGTGCCGGTCTGGTTGCCGATGGCAGTCTGTTCTACGTTCCGGTGATATCCTCGCACGAGCATATTCTTTATTTCATCAAGGCCGTGCTTGTCGGCAGTTCGTGGATATTGGCCTACAAGGCTTTGAGCCAGTTGCCGATAACCATAGTGGCGCCAATTCGTTCTACAGGACCGGTTTGGA
>CALCFP010000218.1 GCA_937900725.1 uncultured Bacteroidota bacterium
AAGTGTCGTGTTATTTCAGGGAAAGGATTACCCCATTGGTGCTAATATGGGTTTTAATCGCGCTGTAATAGATAAGTGTGGCATGTTTAATACATCGCTAGGCAGGAATAAAAAGAATCTTATGGCTGGTGAGGAAAAAGATATGTTTGGAAGAGTGAAAAATGCAGGAAACAAGATTTATTATTTTCCTAATGTCATGGTCCACCATATGATTCCGCCAGAACGCACGACACGTTCGTATGTGGCAAGAATGGGAACTGGCGTCGGTGCAAGTGAGCGTTTGCGATGTCAATGTATTGGTAATTCGTGTTTGAGGAAAAGGTGTTTTTCTGAATTGTTGAAGTGGGGAGCTACATTTGCCTTGTTTGTCTTGTACTTGATTAGACTACGTCCTGCTTGTGGAAAAATGTTGATTGTGTTCAGGTATAATGTTAGCCTTTCGTTGCTTGGCTTTCGGAAAATAGATTGATATAATGGTAAATCGTATATCCTGAAAAATACATCATCTTGATAGTTTCGAATTACTCCTTTTGGGGTGTCGCTACTGAATACGATTCGACCATACAGCAAAGGCAGGCTTCAATCAATGATTGTAAAGTCTGCCTTTGTTGTTCGTATGTTTGTGAACCTATTGAATGTCAGGTTTCATCATTTTTCGTATTCCCCATCCAATGCTGAATGCAACAAACGTCAGCATTGCTATGGCAAATGCGACCGAAATCTTGTCGCCTTTGTATATTTGGGTGGGCCTGAATTCGAATCTGATTTGATGGCTGCCTTCTGGTATGTTCAATGCCCTTAGTACGTAATTGACGCGGAATATTTCTGCCTTCTGGCCGTCAATGTAGGCATTCCATCCGTAAGGATAGTATATCTCGGAGAATACTGCTGTCTTGTCAGTCGATGTGCTTGACGAGTATTCCAGTACGTCAGGGCTGTATTTGGTCAGCTTAATGAATGCCGTTGAGTCGTGTGTTGTGTTGAAGTTGTCTATCAGGTTGCCGAATTTTGCATCTGTGACAATTGTGTTTTTAATGTTGATGCTGTTCAGTGCGTCCGATTCCTCTTTTGGTGAATTAGCCACTACAAGCGAATCCGCAAACCAGCAGTTGCCCATTGCCTCAGGGTTCAACATTGGTGTCGCACCATCCTTTGTGTCTTGGATGAAGTATTTGGTGTTCAGCATGTTATATACGCTCATGTTGCCTTTTGAGATGTGTGCGTCTATCAAGTCCTGGTAGCGACGCAGTTTTGAGGCATGGTATCCGCCTACTGATTTCAGGTAGTACGATGTGCGTGCGTCGTTGAATGTGTTGGTCGTTAGGTTCATTACTCGGAAATTCGGGTCCTTGTCTTTTAGAATCTGTTCCTCGTATGGTAGCATGTCAAAATAGCTCTTCTTGTCTTTGGGGGTTACAAAATTGTCATCATTGAAATACCGCTTGTTTACAGGCCATAAGTCGGCTAGGATAAGGCATCCAAGAACTGGCAGAAAGTATTTCGGCTTTATCTTTTCGTTGACAAACAGCAATATGACAACCACGGCCAATGTTATGAATGCGAATGAACGGAATGCATCTGACGTGAGCATTGTGGCGCGTTCGTTGAGGATGAGTTCGTTGACCCAGTCTGGCAATTGACGGAATATCTGCCCGTCATTGACTGATGTGAAACTAAACAGTGATTTGCCGAAAATGGCAAGGAACAGACAGATGAAGCCTGTTATTCCTCCTGACATCAGAATGCTTTTCTTGAGTTCTCGTTTGTCAATTTTCTTGTCTATTATTTGCTGTAAGGCAATGAAGCCGAGTAGGGGCATTGCCACTTCTGCTACGACTAGGATTGAAGATACGGCCCTGAACTTGTTGTACATTGGGAAATAGTTGAAGAACAGGCTCGTCAGTCCTTCAAAATGTCGCCCCCACGACAGCATTATTGAGAATAATGTCGCAACAAGCAAAGCCCATTTGTATGGACCTTTGACTATGTAAAGACCTAATATGAAAAGGAAGCAAATTATGGCTCCTACGTAAACCGGGCCTTCGGTAAATGGCTGGTCTCCCCAATATGAAGGTACGCTTTTGCAGAATTGCTTGGCATTTGCCTTTGGTACGCCTTGCTTTACCATATTTTTATACATGTCGGAATTTGTCCCGACGTCGAAGTGTGACGAACCGCCGTTAAAGTTGGGAACCAACAGGGTCATTGTCTCGTCTATGCCGTAACTCCAGCTTGTCGCATAGTCAAAGTCGAGGCCTTTCTGTCCATTGGAATTAAGTTCTGAATGCCCGCCTCGCATCGTCTCCTTTACGTATTCTGAATTCGACTTTATGTTGCAGTAACCTGTTCCAAGACCTATGCCAAGGGATATCGCAAAAACGGCTATGCCTATTGCCAAATCCTTTAAGCGTTTCTCCTTTATGTGGATGTACAATTCAGCCGCACCTAATATCCCAATCATCAGCATGAAGTAATACGCCATTTGTGGGTGAAGTATCATGCCAAACGAAGTGAAAAGCATGGTAAGGCTTGCTCCGAGAAGGTATCGTTTCCTGAAAATGTAGATAAAGCCCGCCATCACAGACGCCATATAGCCAATGGCATATACTTTGTTTAAGTGCCCTGCGGCAATAATTATCAAGAAATATGTGGATAGGGTGATGGCTATGGAACCGATGATTGCCAGCCATTTGTCAATATCGAAGGCGCGCAGCAGTATGAAGAATCCAAAAAGGTATGTGAGAAACCAGGCCCACACTGACCCTAAGAACAAGGTATATGCGTTACGTAGGATCTTGATGATTTTTGACGATGTTGTTGGAAGACTTATTTGATAGGTAGGCATGCCTCCAAATAGTGAGTTCGTCCAGTACGATGTGTGGCCGCTTTCTTTCGCATACTCATTAACCTCATGGCTATTACATTGGCCGCTAAGTATGTCACCTTGATATACTACTTTTCCATTCAGCACAGGCGCGCAGTATGCCATTGCCAGTCCAATGAATATTGCAATGCCCGCAATATAAGGCGCTAAACTTTTTAGATTGAATTTTTTAGACATAAATATTAGAATTATAGATGTTTACTTTAATGTCATATTGCAAGGTAAAAGTGTGCGAATGTAACATAAATTGCAAAATAAACAGCCTTGCCTTTCGACTTGGATGTAAATAAAAATCCCGTCACGTGTGGCGGGATTTCTATGTGGAGTGTCGTCTTTATTTGTCTTCTGACATAAAGCACTTTCGTGCGTATAGAATTACAACTTCCATTACACCGGTTAAAAGCAATATCTTAAATGAAACAAATATGCTTATATTGTTTGTTTGCGCGAACCCGATGTTCCTTGATACAAGGAAGGTTGCTATTACGGATGAAATGAAATCCAAAAAGCCAATGATGAACACAAGTATCGCAACTATTAGCAGTCCTTTGCTGATTATGCCATAAATGGCTTGCTTGCGGTTTTGTGGCTTTTGTGTGTCGTATTTCTTCAGCAATTCGTATTCTTCATCAGTAATGGTGATGCCATTGTTTTCTACTTCTATGGTGTAGTGTTTCTTTTCGTCTAAATCCCAATACAGTTCATTGGCGGGTATGTTTTTACGTTGCTCGTCATTGACATAGACTTTCTTTTTGTTCGAGCCACCTATTCCGAGACGTACGATTATGTCTTGTTTGTCTTTTTCAAGCTTCGCTTTTTCTTCGGCTGTCTTGGCATCCAAAAAGGCCTTTACTTTTTCATCCATAGTGTAGTTTGGTGTTAAAAATATTTATGCCCAAAAATAAGATTTATTTGGTTGTTGTCAAACATTTTCAACTAACTTGAACCTCATCCGCCAGCGTTTCGATTCCTCGTCCCAGTCGCTGCTTATTATCTTGAAAGTGCCTATTTCGGCAGTATTGCTTACGTGAAGCCCGATGCATAGGCACTCGTCGTAGTCGCCTACCTTTACTATGCGCACGGTTTCCGATGCACCGTCGGGAAGTCGGGTGAGGTCGAAACGGTTTTGCGCCTCGGCTTGGGTTATGAATTCAGTTGTCACGTTGAGGTGTTGGCTGATGACGTCGTTTACCGACTTCTCCAGTTGCGACACTTCGGCCTCCGTCGGGCATTTTTCAAGATGGTAGTCGAGTTTGCTCTTCTTGCGTTCAATATGTGCTTCAAAGGCACGCTTGCAACCGAAAAGGTTTATCATTGTGCGGTTTACAATGTGCTCTGTGGTGTGCATCGGCGGAAATTCTTCCTTGTTGTGCGCGTTTAGTTCTGTAGTCGTTTCCATAGTGCGTTTTTGATGACGTAAAAGTAAGTCTTATAATCGGCAAACCGCATATTTGCTGTAATAAAACTTTCGAAAGTCAAGGCCCTTGGCTGATGTGCAACATATTCGGCAGGAAACACTTGCCCAAAAACTCCACAAAATGTTAGTTCATATTTGTTTGTGTGGGTTCTATAAATAGATTTCGAGAGATTTTTGAAGATGTTTCGGGCGCATTGTCGGGTGGAAGAAAGGAGCAGTGCGTGCACTGTGACTGCCTGATAGCCAACAAGGTGCCAAGAAATGTCAAAAATCGCCGAAAGGTTCAAGCAATTCATTTCATTTGTCGCATTTTTCAAACGGCGTATTTATAGAACACGCCTTTAGTCCTGTGAAATGAATTGCTAACTTTGCAACTCGCGAAAAAACTGATTATGAAACGCTGTTTAACGTTGATTGCTATATTGTGCGCTATGATGTTTGCATCTTGCAATAAGACGGATAAGGTGGAGACCGATGGCAACGGTCGCCTGTATGACAATGGCGGAATAGCCGTTATCGACCTTTATGGAACTTGGTACGAGATGGGCCGTCAGTACGGATTGCTTGCAAAAGGCCGTATGGATGATGTGCTGTGCTATCTCGACCGTAAAATTGGCCCTGAACCCGAAAAAATGGCTTCGGCCACCGATATCGCCAACAGGCTTTATGCCAATTATCCGAAGCATTTGAAGGATTTCTTCGATGGTGTGGTCGCTACGTCGGGATTAAGTCTTGACAGGGTCAGGCTGTGCAATGCTGTCGAGTATGTCGAGGGTGTGTTTATGTGTTCCGCTATGGCGGTGTGGGACGATTTTGCAGACGGAAAGTTGGTGTTCGGGCGCAATTACGACGCGGTGAATTATTCCGATATCGACAGCGATGTTGTTGTGACAGTGTACCATCCCGCAGGCGGAATTGCCGTTGCAACGGTTGGATATGCAGGTGAATTGTATTGCGTTAACGGGTTCAGTTCCAGCGGTTTGTTTGTGGAACTCAATAATGGTATGCCGTCAGCGGGAACGAAGATTGATTGGAGTCTTTGCCCCAGCACGACAACACTGTTCGATATGCTTTTCAGTGCCCGCAATCTTGATGATGTCGATGCATTTTTCAGAAATACATCAAGTTTTGCATCGTTCATAATAGGCGTTGCCGACAAGGACCAGGCGCGTTCGTACGAATGGTGCTCTGCAGGTGTCCGCCGTGGCGACATCGTGACAGACTCGGGACTTATGATAGGCACAAACCATTATGTTAACGGCGAATGGACATTTTCCGTCCCGTCCGATGCCGACAGTTGGAATTCTATCACACGGCGTCGCAATCTTGCCGAAATGGCTATGCAGAACAAGGGCCACATTGATGCCGACAAGATGATGGCAATAATGAGCACGTCAATCGAAGATGGCGGTCCGATGCATTATCTTACACGTTATCAAATAGTAGCCGTGCCCGAAGATATGGCTTTGTACATATACGTTCCTTGTAACGGCAAATGGACAAAGGTCAGTCTTGGCGAATACTTCGAACGATGATTTTCGCATCGTCTATTCCAATTTTTGCCCGTTGCAAGCGTTGAAATATGCCATTCGCGCTTGTTCCTAAATTTCAATTTTCAATCCGTCGTATGCGGGCATAACGTTGGCGGGCAATAACTTTACAAGTTCGTCATACACAGGTATTTTGTGGCTTATGTGTGTCAGAAATGCGCGTTTGGGGTTCAGTTTCTCTATCACTTGCAAGGCTTCGCCAAGACTGAAGTGTGCATTGTGGCATTCCATTCTCAACGAATTGATTACCAGAGTGTCCAGACCTTCAAGTTTCGCCATCTCGTCATCGGGGATAGTCTTGGCGTCGGTTATGTATGCAAAATCCTTGATGCGGAAAGCCGAAGTCGGTAGCGAACCGTGGTAAACCATTATGGGAGTTACTGTTACGCCGTTTATTTCAAAATCCTTGTTGTCAATAGGATGCAGGTCTATTTCGGGTGCCCCAGGATAATGCGGTTCCTTGAAAGCGTATGCATATTCGAGCCTTATGGTGTCGGTTATGCGTTGCTGTGCATAGAACGGAATATGGCGTTTCATAATGTAGTTGAACGTGCGAATGTCGTCAATTCCTGCCGTATGGTCCTTGTGCTCGTGCGTTATCAGCACTGCATCTATTTTTGTAATGCCTTCACGCAATGCCGATTGGCGAAGGTCGGGCCCAGGGTCGACCAGAATGTGCAATCCGTCAACTTCAACATATATTGAACTGCGAAGACGTTTGTCTTTTGGATTAACTGATTGACATACAGTGCAATTACATCCGATTATCGGAATTCCGTGCGATGCTCCTGTGCCTAAAAACGTGACTTTCATCTTTACTTTGAAATATAATGCTAAAGTAACTGCATTATTGCAAAATGAGGCTTGTTTGCCGAAATCTTTTCTATTTTTAGACCGCCAAAAAAAGGCCGTTCACTATCGCCTGCATTCGCAAAAAGCAGGTCTGATATTCAATAATCGTAAACCGATAAGTAATTAAGAATGAAGGGTAATCTATATCTGATACCGACAACGTTGGGAGAGCAGGCGCCTGCCGACGTTATTCCTGCCAAGGTGCTTGGCATTGCATCGCAGTTGAGGCATTTCATTGTTGAAAACACGCGCACGGCACGTCGCTTTTTGCGCGCCGTCGATTCCGCTTTCCCCATCGACGACTGCGATTTCTCCGAACTGAACGAGCACACTGACCTTACAGCCATAGGCCAGTATCTCGATGCCTGCGAGCAAGGCGAGCATATCGGGCTGATGTCGGAAGCGGGAGTGCCAGCCGTTGCCGACCCAGGCAATGCAGTTGTGGCTATGGCTCATACCAAAGGCATCAAGGTTGTTCCCTTGTCGGGGCCGTCGTCAATCATCTTGGCAATGATGGCATCAGGGCTTAACGGCCAGAATTTCGCGTTCAACGGCTATTTGCCCGTGAAGCCAGCCGAGCGTTCTAAGGCGATACGCAACTACGAGCGCCGTTCGCAAGCCGAGCATCAGACACAGTTGTTCATTGAGGCGCCTTACCGCAATATGGCCCTTTTCGACGATTTCCTGAAGTTGCTTTTGCCAGAAACCAGGCTTTGCATCGCTGTCGACATCACACTCGAAACGGAGAGCGTTTTGACATTGAAAGTCAAGGATTGGTCAAAACATAGGCCCGAATTGCACAAGCGTCCTGCAATTTTTGCTATATTGGCATAATTACGGGGAGTTCTATAAATTGCTTTGTAGTGATTTTGAAGATTTTGTCAGCAAGATGGCGACAAAAATTCAAAAGCACACAAAAGATTGAAGAATAATCCATATTATAAAAAATTAAAATCGGGGAATTTATAGAAGTCCCCTTACGTTAGAAATAAAGATTATGGAACTTACACGCGAATTTGTCCAAAGCCTGCCAAAGGCCGAACTGCATTGCCATCTCGATGGCTCGATGCGCTTGTCAACAATTATGGAACTTGCCAAAGAGCAGAATGTCAAGTTGCCAACTGACGACCCAGCAAAACTTGAGTCGATGCTCAAGGTTGGTATGGATTGCCCAAGTCTAGAGGCCTATCTTAAGGCATTCGACATAACCTGTTCAGTGTTGCAGACTTACGATTCGCTTGTGCGTGCCACTTATGAATTGGCCGAAGATTGCGCCAAAGAGAACGTTTGGTATCTCGAGATTCGTTTCTCGCCAATACTTCACGTCAACAAGGGATTGAAACTCACTGATGTCATAGATGCCGTGCTTGAGGGCAAGTCCAAGGCCGAGCGTGCGTTCAACATACGTGTCGGAATCATTGTCTGCGGATTGCGACATTCTACGCCTGAAATATCGCTTTTGCTTGCCGAACTTGCTGTGGCATACAAAAACAGGGGCGTAGTCGGGTTCGATTTGGCAGGCGCCGAAGACGGTTTCCCAGCAAAGGACCACAAGGAGGCTTTCGACCTGATAATCAACAATAACATCAATACGACGGTGCACGCAGGCGAGGCTTACGGGCCCGAGTCCATTCACCAGGCTTTGCATATGGTCAGTGCTAACCGAATTGGCCACGGAACCCGTCTGCGCGAGGATGGCGACCTGCTCAACTATGTCAACGACCACCGCATTCCGCTTGAGATGTGCGTTAAGTCCAATTTGCAGACAAAGGCCGTCGATTGCATTGAAAAACACCCAATTAAGTTCTATTTCGATCTCGGCATACGTGTTACGGTGAACACCGATAACCGACTTGTTTCCGATACAACTCTTACTGACGAGTATATGCTTGTTATTGATAAGTTCCATTTTACCGAGAGCGAACTCAAGTATCTTATAATCAATGGATTCAAATCATCGTTCCTGCCACTTAAGGAAAAGGTCGATATGATTCAGAAGGTGACAGGCGTCTTGGAGGAGAAAGGCTTGATAATTCG
>CALCFP010000219.1 GCA_937900725.1 uncultured Bacteroidota bacterium
CGCGAGCATCAACTTTCATAGACTTAGTACGGTCAGCCAAATGCTTCCGTGAATTACTTTATCCGATTATTCTAAACAACCAGTTTCCTACGCTTTTTGTTCGAATGTGAATAATAGTTAATGCGTTGTTATGTAATATTTTTAATTGTCTCTCTCTATAATAATCAGTTATTAATTATTGTTCTTCTACAAATATACATTTTTTACTATTGTCACCCTCTCGAATTTCGCGACAGCGTGACGCCACAAATCTAAAATTGGCTTCTGTCAAAGTTTTCCAACAGCCACATCCTGAAAATAGGGTCTTGTATCTCCAGCATTCCGTCTTTGTTCTCATCCACCAAATCCTTATCAATCACCACTTTTTTTAGATTCTTGACATTTGCGGATGTGCCCAAATTGTATTTCTTGAGCGTAGCCGAACTTGTAAGGTTCCTCTCGCCTTTTGCTATTGCAACAAGAAAACTTATTTGCTTTGGACGCAAGTCGTCGGTTATTTTACTCATTAGCAATGCCGAGCGGTCAATAATCTGCCTTATGGCGATATCCAAAGTCGGTTCTTCGACAGTCTTGCCAGTCAGCATCCACACAGTCTGCGCATATTGCTGGACATAATATGGGTGGCATTCCACTCTTGTGGCTATTGTTGATGCAAATGAAGGGTCAATCTCCTTGCCTGTGTCGCTAAAGCGTTTGACTATGAATGGCACCCAATCGGCAAGCGCTATTTTGTCAAGCATCATTATGTCGCCAAATTTGTAGAATGGCATCTCATAATTGCTGAAAATATCCATCAGCATATGTCGCTTGCTACCATAAAGACAATAACATACAGATTTTTGCAATTGCCAGTGCGAACGCAGTTTCCGCTGAAATCCAATCGGGTCGTCGAAATTCTCTATGTTCTGGAATTCATCAATGCTGACTATCAGTTTTTTGCCTTTGTCGGTGGCTATTTTTTCGGCAAGGTCGAGTATCTCATCAGGCGAATATTGATGATTATCGAAATCAATGCCAATATTTACCTCCGACATTGGACCGTCGCCTATTGAAATCTTTGGCCCAAAAGCGCTGATGTATTTCTTGATTGCGCCAAGCACTTCTTCAACCCGGCTGGTTGTCGATTTCAAGACCGAATTGAGCAAGGTTTGGTAAAATTGCTGTTCAGTACGGCAGTTGAAAACATCCATTTGGCAGGTAAGGTAATTGCTGTCGGTGGCAATTTCCTTCATTGCCTTGTTCACAAGCGAAGTCTTTCCCCATCGGCGTGGCGATATTAATATGGTGCTGATACCTCCTTTAAGATTTGCCACAATCCTTTTACAATCTTCAATGCGATCTGTAAAATCTTCGGTTTCAGCCATTTTTCCGTATATGAATGGTACGCTCATTTGTGTTTATCCTATTTTACTTGCACAAATGTAATATTTTAGTTTGAAATACATTCATTTCAAACCTTTTTATTTCAAATCGTTTTATTTCAAATCAATCAATTTGAAATAACTTCATTGAATAATGGACCAGCACCTGTCAGGATAAACTTCCGTGCTGACGCCAAATTGGCATCCTGTAAAAAACGATGAAAATCAGTATGAAAAAAACGGCGCATCAACCTAAACTAGACGTGTCTCAATCGTCTTTTCAACTAAAATGCAGAAGTGGCTTCAGAATTTCAGCCTTACTTGCAGATTGACATCGGTTCTGTGGTTGGCGTCAATCATATTTGGCGATGTGCCGATTGTCTCCTTGTCGGCATACCACAAGCGCGAGACGCGGGCCCAAATGGTGAGTTTGTCGAATGGCTTCCAAGTGGCAAGCAGATACGTCTTTGTGCCCTTCCCGTAAACCATAGGCATCGAGTAGGCATAAAGCACGTCGTTCTCATACAGATAGACTCGCGAGTTGTACGATTCGGTCTCAAAAACAGCATACCTGAACGCAAAACTCAACGGGAAACTGAACGGTGAGCAAATCACGTCCTGATAAATCAGGCAACCGGTTTCGGTGGACATATCGCCCTTTTTGTAGCCCGAAAACTCTATTCTGTTCTTAAACTGCCAATGGTCGCCCACAGCGTAATTCAAGTGATAGCGCAGAGTCCAGCGCGTAAGGTCGACAAGTGGCTTGACTCCGCCATCTTCAGTGTCGCCAGGCGTTTGGCTCGTCTCAGTCTTGAACTTCCAATACATTGTGGTATTGCGACTTGGTGCAAAATCCACCTGCGCCAAAAAGTCGTTGCCACGCGACGGAGCATTCAGCCCGTAACGTATCCAAGGAAACTTGTAAATGTCGTAATACGCCGACACTCGCCATTTCTTTATTGGCGTAGCCTCTATGCCGAAAAAGAACCCTTCCTCGTTTTGAGTCTTTGAGCCTTCGGCAAATCCATTGGCATATCTCGCCTGATAATCGCGCGAATAGTTGCGATACAGCACCGAAGCCATCAGCCCCGGAGCCAGATTCATCAACGAACCGGCCACCAATGCCTTGCCACCGTTCGACGACATTGCGTACTCACCGAAAAGATACATTCCGCCAAATGTATATTGCGCATCAACACTGACATTCAAATTCTTGCGTCCCTCAAAGTCGAACTTGTACAACGGCTGTTCCTTTTTCACAAACCCCTTGTCGAACTGATAGCCTAGCCCGCTCGCACCCAACTTGAAATTATTGTGGTTGAAACTGATATTGGCTCCCCAGACACTTTCTTCGATGGCATCCTCCTTTTCAATCTGTGCAGGCGTGGCGTGCAGGCCAGTTGTTCCAAACGAAGAGAAGCCCAAGCCTTCGGCAATCGATGTGTCCTGTTCGGCCAGAGTGGCATCAATCTTCTTATGCGAGCCGAAAAACGTAGTCTTGATTGAACCGAAATTCAGCGTGGTGGCCACTCCCCGATAGAAAAGATTCTCATCAGCCGATGAGTACTTCTTCACACCTGCACCTTTCTTGCGGATATCCATCACATACGCCGATTTTCCCGACGACATTCCCGACCAGGCCACCAATCCTTGCCCGAACTTTGCCTGAAAATCGCCGACAATCAAAGTCTCCACTTTGCCCAAATCGTGCACGGCAATGTATGCCGAATAATAGTCGAAACCTTTTTTCTGATGCCCCTTGAAAAACTGCTCGCCAGGGTCCTTTTCCGCTGTAATTCCCGCTGTCACTTGCTTGTTGAAGTTGAACGAATAACGGCTGAACAGTTTCATTCTGTTTCCAGGATAATGTTTTTCTGGGCTTGAAGCACGCACCGAATCAGGAACGTCAACATAGCCGTCGGGCTCTTCGACGGTGAACGAAGCACGCGTAAGCCACTCATTCCTTCCATACTTCAAGACACGCTTGATGTTGAATGCCGACGACTCGTCTGGCTGAGCCAAAGTTATGAACGGTAGCAGGCGAAATACGTCGTTTTGGTCGAAGCCGTCAACCATCTGCAACTCATACACGGTCACAAAAGCACCGTTACGACGCACATAGTCTAGAAGGCTCGCCACCTGAAACTCGTTCAGGAAATGCAGTTTCGACAACTCTTCAGCATTGGTGGCGTTAATGTTTATTGGATTTTGAAGATAGAAATCAAGGTCTTCGGCAAGTTGTTCCAAATCCGATTCATCGTCAGTATTTTCCGAAATATCTTCCAGCAGAGTCTCTATAGCCTGACGTCGGCTCGCATCATCCTGTGCCCGCAATTGGACAACTGCAAACATCAATAATATGGCAACCGATAACCAACGCATCAGAATATTATTTTTTTATTGATTATCAATGATATTATATTCAGTACGATGAAACTAAGCAAAAGATTGAACGCCGAAACAGTCACCGCCAAAGTGAAAATGCCAGTTGTCAGGCTTGTCCAATGCCCTATCGACATCATAAAACCGCCATTAACATTAAATAGCATTAACACCAAGTTGATAATCATTAAGATAACCAATATTGCCACAGTTCCGGATCCAAGGCCAGAAAGGTCTGGGGGACTCAATTCCATATGCGACGAAATGCAGACACAAACGTACATGAAAACCCAAAATTGCCATTGGTGGATATTGGCAGACGAAAATAATGCCGACATCACCTGTAGCGACGAGTTTAGCGTTTGCGTAAGCAAATTGCAGAATCCCGCCACCGAAGTAAGGTCAGCGGAAGAGCCTGAAAGCAACGAAAGTATTTGATAGTTGAACGGCAACAAGAATCTGACCAATAGGTAAATGATAAACGAGCCGAACAGAATCGGTCCCATTGATATGAAGAAATTGCCAATCTGATGCCATGGATTCATCGGGTTATATGAATGGTTGACATAGCCTAAAGAGCCATCTTCATCATTTACTGAAAACAATTTCATGTCAGTTATCTTATGAAAAAACGGTATGCAGAAAATTGCGTGTCCCAACTCGTGAACTGGAGTGCCAAGCCATCCTGTAAAATATATATCCGATTTTTCTCCCAGAATCTCGACAAACAAGTGTCTGGTACGACGTGCCAGCAGATACAGCACCAAGCCAAACACTATAAAGACTCCGAAAATGGACAGGAACTGCAACAATGTGGCAGTAAGCAGTTTCGCGACAAAAGACCAAAAGGAAAACAATACAATCATAATGAATAACTTAGCGACAACTGCGTTGACATTGGCAAATATTGGTGAGTTGAGAAAGACAAGTCAAATGTCAGGCCCTTAAAGGAATAGCCTGCGCCAAAGCAAAACTCGTTTGGCTCTGACCTGTAACCAGTGCGCAGATATAAGTCGGTAATAAGTTGATACTCAATGCCAACCTTAACACGCATATCCGACTGCATTGTCTTTTCCGCTTCCACCGCCAACTGAACAATTTTCGAGAAGTAGTAATTTAATCCGAACCTAAATGAAGTGTTAACACGTTCGTCTTCATAATCAGCCATTTTCGCCTTTGTAGGATTGTATATGTGGGCTCCTACCTGCAAATTGTCGATTGGTTTTGCAATCAATCCGACTTCAAAAAGGAAAACGTCCTTGTCGCCATACGCTTCAGTCTGATTTATATTTAGGTAATCGAACTGAAGACCAGCCGAAATCAAGTCGCCGAAATTTCGCGCATAAGCCAATCCGAAACTATTCTCGGAATAAAGCGAGTAGCCAAACCTGTTGTAACTCAATGCAAAATTGCCAGTCTTAGTGTGTAATGCCATTGCCACTGACTTTGTGCTGGTCTCCGACAACTGAAACCTGTTTTGGTAGCACATTCCAACCGTAAACTTTTCCAGATTGCCAAGTCCTGCCTGGTTGTTGTTGACTGACCACAGACCTTCCTGCATCACCGATGCGTTTGCCATTGCTGTATAGTTTCCATCTTGAGCCATTGAATGCAATGTACTCAATATCAATGCTAAAACAACTATTACACTAATTTTGCCCACGTTACAACGTTTTAGTCTTGCAAGATATGATTTAATATGAAACCTTTGGAAATGTAGCGCTTAAATGTTTCTGCGCAAACGCAATTATATTGATTAAAACTCCATAAAACTTATCTTTGCGAAGAATTCTATTGCAATGTTTTTGAAAAAATTCAAGGCTGAATTGACATTGTTGTTGCTGACTATCATTACTCTGATAGTGGGAAGCCAGCATACACAGCAACCCGAAATAGTTCAAATAGAAGAATATAAGCGTCAAGAAACAAAAATAACAATCACCCAACAGCAAATTGCACAAGTTGATTCTGCCATCAACATAATAAGCAAAAACGGGAATTTCAGTGGTTCAATACTTATCGGGCAAAAAGACAGCATCCTATATGCCAAATCATTTGGATACGCAAACATCAAGAGCAAAGAACTGAATACCGACACAACCGCATTCCAATTAGCATCAGTGTCAAAGCAGTTCACCGCAGTTGCCATTCTGCAACTTTATGAGCAAGGCAAACTGAAACTCACTGATAAAGTCACCGATTACCTCCCGAATTTCCCATATCCCGACATCACCATACACCAGATGCTTGTACATCGTTCAGGATTGCCAAACTACCACTACCTTCTCGATCGCAAGCCTATGCTCGACGATGCCTATTTCAGCAATCAGCAAATTGTGGCAGATCTGATTGAATCTAATGAAGGACGGTATTTCCTGCCTAACAGAAGATTTCAATACAGCAACACAGGATACGCAGTCCTTGCATCAATTGTAGAAATGGTTTCTGGGCTGAAATTCGAGAAATACCTGGATGAAAACATATTCAAACCGTTAAATATGAACAACACATTTGCCTATAGAGCAATGAAAAGCGTTAATTATCCGCCACACGCCACAGGATATGTACGTGGCAGCACACCAGCCTCCGACAATTACCTTGACCACTATCTTGGAGACAAAGGCATATATTCGTCAGTAACCGACTTGTTCAAATGGGACCAAGGGCTATACTCGGGCAAAATCATCAATGCCGACACACTGCAACTGGCATTTCAGCCAATGGGGAAACGTCCCAAGGCTCGTTCTAACTATGGATATGGCTGGCGAATAACAACATTTGGCGAGAACGAGTTGCCAATTGTATTTCACAGTGGCTGGTGGCACGGATTCAAGACTTCATTAGTGCGCATTCCGCAAGACACGGCTACAATTGTCATCTTGCGCAACAATAACCGTAACGGTATTGGCATTAACCCCATATTAGACAAATTGTATCCTTCTGAAACGGACTCATCATACGATATTGAAGAAGATGCAAATGGACAGGCAGAAAATGACTCCAATTAGAAATAAACAAATTTAGGTTGCTCTAATGACACTTGGCTATCATTCAAGACAAACAAAGAGACCAACACACCACAGAAAGGCAAAGACACTAAAACAAGAAAAGCCAGACTAAATCTGGCTTTTTCTTATTTATCATGAAAGAATATTAATATTCCCACAAATCCTGCTCGTAGTCGTTAATCTGATTCTTGAACTTATCAGCTTCAAGCAATGACTGAATACCCATAGAATACTCAGAAATGCCACGATCATCATAAACGTTTGATACCTTGACAATAAAACTATTAAAGTAACGTTTCATGAATATATCATCAAAAGTCTTACGCTCAGCATCATTGTTGTTATTGAAAACCTCATGATTTGCTAAAATACGCCGTACCTCAGGGAAATAAATCCAGAAAACCTGAGATTTACGAACTTCGGCATCTTCACCTCCCTCATCGTCCTTAACATAGAAACGAACAGGACATATACCAATAATTCGAACATCCATAGTGGAATGTTGACGATCAAAGAACCAATCTTCTTTCAACCAATACTGTTTTACTTCTATACTACTGATGTCAACATGCACAGTGGTCGTTTGCTCATCACCATTTTCATCATAAATTGGAACGCTCTTCTCACCAGCTCCAAATCTTTCTTCAATTTGAGAACGGCTAATTGGTTGAGTAAAGCGGTCATCATCAGTATTATAGGCTGTTAAACCTTCTGTATTGATACCCCAAAGCAACAAGTCAATCAAACTATAACGAACATCAATAGGAGAAGTAGGATAATACAAGTTGAGGTTGATTTTTTCACGCAAATCAATAACACGCCATACACGTTTTTTATACATGGCATCTGACTCACGCAAAAATTTGTAAGGAACAGGTTTCCTAACTGGAATATGTTCAGGCTCATATATGTTATCTAGCACTACCTGTGCTTCGGACTTGCTACAATTAAACAACAAGCCAAATAACAATACTGGTACTAAAAACAACTTTTTCATATTACAAAGAATTTTATTTTACTTTAAACACAATTGGAGATAATGACCTTGGAACTCCATCAGGTCCTACAGCCTCAATATCCTCTATGATAAGCTTTTGATTATTCTTCAAACCCTTAATTAATGTTTTAACCTCGTTGTCAAAAGAACCGCCTTTTTTAGCAAGTTCCTTGGTCATACCGCCACTGACAGTAGTTGTCACAGTATATTTGGTAATCTTAAATTTCAAGTCAAATACGAAATCCTCCAAATCGGCTTGAACTCCACTTGCAGCACCCAAGACAGCCTTTTCAATAGTACCACTGCTATATCCCATTACCTTAGCCTTTGGCTCAGGAATAGTCTTTATACGGAACAACATACTTCCCATATTCTTAGGCTTTCCATCAATTTCAGCTGAAACTGCGACATTTACAGTTCCACTACGCTTGGTAGGCTTTACCTCGTAACCATTACCAGATTTCTTAATAGTTGCGCCACCATCAGGTATGCTAACACGCAACTTATCAGAAGGAATGCCAGGAACAGAAATGGCTACAGGGTTTTCAATACCATAATAGAAAACGTTCATCTTTGTCGGAGAGATTACCAAACTTGGTTCTGCAACTTGATAAGCTTCCTCAAATGGATAACATGAAACAGTGCCATCAGGACGAGGCACTCTAATCAAGCCTCCCCATTTACGCTCACCCAAAGATGAAGCGACTTTCTTGTAAACACCCTTACCCTTAGTAACAGTAAGTGTCTCGTAAGCACCGACCATCTCATAGTCTTCAGGGCCATTCTTCTTGTATGAACCAACTAGTATTTCAGGAGCCTGAGTAGAGTCAAAAGCTGCCAAGAAAACGGTAGCAGTATACTCGTTTCCTCTCATTACATAACTAGAGTTTGGAATGACAGTGGCCGACAATGCGTTGAATTTAAAATCACCGGCACTAATTTGACTGAAAAGGTAGTTAATTACATCTGTTTCAACGTTCTTTATATCCGTCTTCAACTTTTCAAGCATTACTATATCTGCCACAACAGGAATATGCTCAAATGTGCGCATTTCCCAAGTGTGGATTGTACCTTCACCATCAGTATGGCTTTCGGTATTTAATGTAGTCTGAATGTTATCGATAATACTAACTTCAGATTCTGGCAATAAAGCCAATGAAGCAACGCGGTATTCTTCAATCTTTGCTTTGAGTGCCTCGCCGCGGCCCTCTAATATGAAATATTGTCCACCCAAATCAATGTTGTCCTTTGAATTCAAAGAATCCAAAACGTATCTGTCATCCTTAATGACATTGACAACATTTGAACCTTCAGCCAAGGTAATAAAACCTTTTTTGTAATTTTCAATTAGGTTATAAAGGCTATCTGTCAACTCTTTGAATGAATCTGCCTTCTCTTTCCAAGGTCTGACCTTGTTCTCATTAATTGTCAATTGTTTCTCGAACTCATCATACACCTTTTGGTTCTTTGTCTTGTAGTTGTCAACAGTTCTTCCCAAACTTTCACTAACTAACACAAAAGAGTCCAATACGTCTTTTGACACGTTCAAAGCCAACATACATGTTAAGAACAAGTACATCAGGCCAATCATCTGTTGCCTAGGCGTTTCCTTGCCGTGACCCATAGCTCCTTATACTTTAATTACTTTATATTCAATGAAGAAAGCATGTTGCCATAAACATTGTTCAATGAAGCAACATTTTGTTCCAATTGCAGAACACCCTGATTCAACTTCTTGGTATTGTCAACAGTCTGATTCATGCTATCAAGCATGTTATTCAACCCACTGAAGTATGCTTGAGATGACTCAACTTGTTTGTTCATGTTTTGAAGCTGCAACTCATAAACAGAATTAAGAGCAGACAAATTCTTGTTCAAGCCGCTTAACTTCTGCACATATTCAGTACCTGCACCATCAACGGAAGTCAATTCGCCAGACAACTTGTTAGCAAATTGCGTATATGCTTCTGCAACCTGAGCATTAGACTGATTGAACGATTGAGCAGAATTTGCATAAGACTCAGACAATACACTGACAGAAGCAGAAAGAGCCTCTGTTGATTTCTTATAAGTTTCGCCAAGATTAGAAACAGAGTCAGACGCAGACTTAACCTTATCTACAAATTCCTTAGTTGCGATACTTGCGTCAACGGTAGAACCCATCTGATCTATAGTCTTGTTAAGATTTGCCAACCCCTTGCCAAGTTTCTCGAACATACCTGGAGTAATTTCAGCCTTCTCAATCATCTCGTCGAATTTTGCCAAAGCAGAAGCACTTCCGCCACCATAAACAACTCCGCCTTGAATAGGAGCACCTCCTTCAACTAAAGCACCACCTGCCATTACAGGTGCACCTCCAACTGCAGGGATTACAGGTTCCTGCACTCTGTCAAATTTTCTACTAGGTTTTGTGGCTGTAGGATCTTCATCCTCATCTTCAAGACCTGCCAATTGAGGGAATACCAAAGTCCAATCCAACTCTTCTGCCAATGGTTCAAACGCTGAGAAGAAAAAAATCAAAGCCTCAGTCAACAAACCAATAATCAACATTATTGAAGCACCAGGATAGTGTTGAATTTTAAACAATGCACCAACAAGCACAATAGATGCACCCCATCCATACACATACTTCATAAAGTTTTTATATCCTTTGGTCTGGGATAATTCCGCAATACTCATCATAGTTTTATATCATTTAAATGTTTACAAAATTGGTTAATAGACGTTTGAAGATGCACCTGTTTCGTCAGGACCCATGTAAGGTCTTACGCAACGGAAGCCAATATAAGATTTTGCAGAATCTTGATATTCGTATGTTCTAGTGCCATTCTGCAAATAATATGCTATGTCCTTCCATGAACCACCTCTCACAACCTTTCTCTTCATAACAGGCAGGTCGTCCGGCAGAGCATTGAACTTATAGTCTGGACTCAAGTCATGAGTGAAAGAGTAACCGCTTTCATCAAAAGCCGAACTAGTCCACTCAGCAACATTACCAGCCATATCATACAGACCAAAATCATTGGCCTCATAAATGGCTACTTCAACAGTGTACAATCCACCATCATCTAGATAGTCACCACGCAACGGCTTGAAGTTTGCCAAGAAGCAACCTTTATCATTACGAGTATAAGGACCACCCCAAGGATAAACAGCCAAATCGTTTCCACCTCGGGCAGCATATTCCCACTCACCTTCAATAGGTAATCTATAATCCTGTACGAAAGGCTCCCCAACACTATTCAAATAATTGTTCATCAAGTTTGTTCGCCAAATACAGAAAGCAGTTGCTTGCTTCCAGTTAACACCAACTACAGGATAATTGTCATACGCTGGAGCCCAGAAATACATTATTGTCATTGGCTCATTGTATGAATATGACAAATCACTGATCCAGCACAATGTGTCAGGATATACATTTACCTTATCATGCATTATGAAAGATGAACGGTCCTTGATTGGCACTCGTTTACCTTCCAAATTATAGATTTCGCCATCGTACTGACCTGTCTTTTCATTGTAGTGACGACGATTCTCGTTCTCGAAAGTGAATTTTTGTGCTGCTTGTTTGTAATCAATCCAAAAATAATCGTAAATCAACTTACGGGTATCTATATCACGACGCCCATAGAATCTTTCATGTTCTGGATAATACAAATCTTCCAAAATAGTTCTTTCTTCCTCACCACTCCAGTTAATAGGCTCTTCCCAATTAATCAAAGGAGGATCGATAGGTTCGCCATACATGTCTTCAGATATGAAATAAGCATCAATCTGTT
>CALCFP010000220.1 GCA_937900725.1 uncultured Bacteroidota bacterium
ATGCTTTCATAGTCTGGCCTCGATTGTCTCGCGTATCAGCTTCTCGAAATCCCTGCGCCAGGCTTCGGACTGTCCGCCGCGAATGGTCTTGCCCTCGTCGCCCTCGCCGATGAATTTTTCGCCGAACGAATTGGCCACAAGATTGAGGCTCTCGGTGGCTCCGCGTGTGAAGATTATCTCGGTCTCGGATTCGGCGCCTATGAACTGCTGAACGGTTTTTCGCGCATCTTCCATTGCCGTTGTGGCCTTGTTGCTCAGGTAGTGCACGCCACGATGCACGTTGGCGTTGTATTGCGTGTAAACCTCGACAATCTTGTCAATGACGCATTGCGGTTTTTGCGTTGTGGCCGCATTGTCGAAATAGACAAGTGGCTTGCCATTGACGGTTTGCATCAGTATCGGGAAATCTTTTCGTATCTGGCTTACATCGAAACTCATAACTTACTTTTTTACAATCTTCATCTTCATAATGACATCGCTTAGCGGTCGGTCGTTCTGGTCGGTCTCGACTGACGCGATGCTATCGATGACATTCAGCCCCTCAATCACTTCGCCGAAAACCGTATAGTCGCCGTCGAGGAATGGCGCGCCACCGTTGGTGGTGTATTCCTTGCGCTGTTCGTCGGTGAATTTGAACAGGCTGATGCTGGAGTCCTTTGCAACCAAGAGGTCAATCAGGCTGTCGCAGTAGTGATTGAAGGATGCAAAATCGTTGGCGCGTTGCAACTTGATGAGCGCTTTTTGGTCGTCGTTGCTGGCATCGGTCCTGAAATACTTGTTTAGCACGCCCTGCTTTACTGAAGCGTTGTGCTGTTCCTCGATATGGTCAAGGTCCTTGTTGCTGAACACTCGTCCCTGCACAATGTAGAACTGGCACCCCGACGATTTCTTTTCAGGATTGTTGTCGCGTGCGGCCGCCAATGCACCTCGCTTGTGGAATTTTCCTTCGACAAACTCGGCTGGAATTCTCTCGCCGTGGTCGCCTGCGCCAAGCATCTGGCCCGACTTGGCGTTTTTCGACTCTGGGTCGCCACCCTGTATCATAAAATCCTCTATCACGCGGTGAAACAGCAGGCTGTCGTAGAAATGCTCTTTTACAAGATTGACGAAATTCTGCTTGTGAAGCGGTGTCTCGTTATAGAGTTTCACCTTCATATTTCCGTATTGGGTCTCAATTAGCACAAGAGTCGGCTTTTTGCGGTTGCTTTTTGCCGATATCAGGCAACTTGCCATTAGTGCTATTGATATGTAAAACAAAACCTTTTTCATAGCGGGTGCAAATATAAGAATTGATAACGGACTTTCGACAATGGACTTTCGACAATGGACTTTTGACAATGGACTTTTGACAATTATAAATAATAATTAACAATTGATAATTAAGGGTTGCGGATTTTCCGCAACCTTTTTTTTGTTGTAATTATTTGTGTTTCATTTTGTTCCTGTAGAGACGCGGTGCGCCACGTCCCTACAGGAAATGCGGATACATTCAATGTGTCCCTACAACGTAATAATTTGAAATGTGGATATGTAATGGCTGCAGAGCAGCCTGATAATGGTAGATCGACAATTGTGATTATAGGCTGAAGCCGCAGAGCGGCGACATAGAGCGCCTATTTCGTTCGTTTGGCAACGGAATCATTTGTTGTATGATGATTTTCAATATTATTACCGATGCATTTGCGCGTGCCGACAATTTACATAAATAACAATTATGCCGCCGCTCTGCGGCTTTGTTTCTTGATGCATTGATGTTTCTACCATTGTATCGCCGCTCTGCGGCTTTTCCGCAACTCTCTGCGCGACACGTTTTTTGGATGTAATGCACCGTGTTCTATCCATTGGTATTCCTTATGGAAATATCTATGCTAAAATTGCAATAACGCGACGCACCGCGTCCCTACGGAAAAACCCAAACAATCAAAATGGACCTGCGAATCGGGCGCATTTTTCAGTCAGACAGTAAACAGCAAATCAATCAACAATCACTAATTGTTTTATCTTTGCGCGGTTAAAAAAAGCGCAATGCCTGATTTTGGAAAATATCTATCGCAAATAAACTCCCCTGACGACCTGAAGAAATTTAAGACAGAAGAGTTGCCATTGATTTGCGATGAGTTACGCCAATATATAATTGACGTTGTGAGCAAGCACCCTGGCCATTTTGGTTCGAGTCTGGGTGTTGTCGAACTTACGGTAGCATTGCACTACATCTATAACACCCCATACGACCAAATCGTCTGGGACGTTGGGCATCAAGCCTATGGACACAAGATTCTGACGGGCCGTCGCGACTTGTTTCCGTCGAACCGCCTGCTCCACGGCATTTCGGGCTTTCCGAAACGTAGCGAAAGTGAATACGACTCGTTTGGTGCGGGACACGCATCAATCTCAATATCGGCGGCCTTGGGCCTCGCCGTAGGCTCAAAACTTAAAGGCGAGACTGACCGAAACGTTATCGCCGTTATTGGCGACGGCTCTATGACTGGCGGTCTGGCTTTTGAAGGGCTGAACAATGCTGGCGTGCAAAAAACCAACCTGCTTGTAATCTTGAACGACAACAATATGGCTATCGACCCGTCGGTAGGCGCCTTCAAGGATTATCTGGTTGACGTATCGACATCGCAACGCTACAACAAACTGAAGGACGAAGTTTGGAACGTATTGAGCAAGATTAACCGTTTCGGCCCTAACACTCAATCTCTTATCCAAAAAATCGACCACGGCGTCAAGGCAATTCTGATGAAACAGGGTAATTTGTTTGAAGCGCTGAATTTCAGATATTTCGGTCCTATCGACGGACACGATGTGGTTTATCTGTCAAAAGTGCTGGAAGATCTGAAACGCATTCCTGGACCAAAATTGCTACACATAAAGACTGTCAAGGGTAAGGGCTTCCCGCAAGCCGAACAGGACCAAACAACGTGGCACGCTCCTGGCCTTTTCGACGTTAAGACTGGCCAAATAATAAAAAGCAAGAGCGACGACCGCCCACGCTTTCAGGACGTCTTCGGAAACACATTGCTCGAACTGGCTGAACGCAATCCTAAAATAGTTGGCATCACTCCCGCCATGCCAACAGGTTGCAGTATGAACATTATGATGGAGAAGATGCCCGACCGCACATTCGACGTGGGCATAGCAGAAGAACACGCGGTCACATTCTCGGCTGGCCTGTCGGCACAAGGAATGATACCGTTCTGCAACATCTACTCCACATTTATGCAACGCGCCTACGACCAAATAATCCACGACGTGGCACTGCAAAACCTGAATGTCGTCTTCTGCCTCGACCGCGCTGGCATTGTAGGTGCCGACGGTGCCACTCATCACGGCGCTTTCGACATTTCATATATGCGCAACATTCCGAATATGACCGTGAGCGCACCTATGGACGAACGGGAACTGCGCAATATGATGTACACCGCACAACATAAGCCAAACGGCCCGTTCTCGATAAGATACCCTCGTGGCAAAACGCCTGGAACAGACTGGAAGGGCCCGTTTGAACTTATCCCGATAGGAAAGGCAAGAACCATTCGCGAAGGCCACGACATTGCCATTCTGACCATTGGCAACACGGGCAATTTCGTCAACGAGATTTCGGAAAGACTATTGGCAGAAGGTATCGACTACGCTCACTTTGATATGCGCTTTGTCAAGCCTATCGACACCGAACTGCTGCATACTGTTTTCAAGAAATTCAACAAGATTGTCACCGTTGAAGACGGCGTGATAAACGGCGGTTTCGGCAGTGCAGTGCTCGAATTCATGGCCGACAACAACTATTCGGCATCTGTCGTGCGTCTGGGCATTCCCGACAAGTTCGTTGAGCACGGTGCATCGCACGAACTTTATGAGATTTGCGGATACTCGCCAAACGACATATTTGAAAACGTCAAGAAAATGATGCACATGCACCCTGAATCGCACGCGCCTCACCGAATAAAGATTTTCAACGCTTTTAATTTCCTAAAACAGTAGGAACTGATTGCCATTATCTAAATAAAAGATTTAAGTACGGAAGACTTGTTTTCCTAACGCATTCGGCAGGCAAGTTTCAATCTTGCATAGGCACTATTTTGCGGGAATCAACTTTACAAGAGTGACCTCGCTACGCGTACCGACACGCATTGGCGGGCCAAATGTGCCCGAACCTTCAGATGTGTAAACCTGCATTTTGCCACAACTGTAAAGACCACTATTGTAAGTGAAGGCGTAATGGTTTATGATGTTCATTGGAAAGAGTTGCCCGCCGTGAGTGTGGCCTGCAAGATAGAGCCCGACGCCCGCCTTTTCGGCGTACTCGGCGCCGACAGGATTATGATGCAGTAAGATGGACGGGCGTGTGCTGTCGATGGCAATTGCGGACAAGGTATTTTCAATGGTTCTGTTTCCAAACGATGCGTGCATATGGTCGGAAGACTTGTCGTCTGGGCGCATATACTCGAGACCGACAATCTGCAGTTCGCCAAAATCCTTCGCCTCGTTTTCAAGCACGTTCACTCCCTGCAATCTCATAAGTTTCTTCACGGAATCGGCATTCACATACGTATCGTGGTTTCCGATAACAAAATACACGGGCATCTTGAGTTTGTTCAAAGGCTCGAGAGTTGCGCTGTTCAAATTGTAGAGACTTTCAAACAAGTCGCCCGTTATCATCAGAGCCTTGGCATCAGTGCTGTTGGCAATGTCGACAAGACGTTGCAAGTTGCGCTTTCCGCGGAAATGTCCCAAATGGACGTCGGAAAACTGAACCAACTGAACTGGCTGTGTTAGTTTGGGCATCGCAATCTCGACCGTACGCAATTTAGGAATTGATGCGTTCACCAACCCGAATGCCGAAACCAAAACCGTTGCCGAAACAACTATCAATCCGTAGGTTTTTGGAGTGAAATGCAAAAATATATTTATCAAATCTGTCAACGAGATAGATATAAGCATATAAAGCAATACTCCAACCACTACCGACAGCACAACGGCCAAAGCGTGCCAACCTTCAAGTTGGTTACGGGTGGCCATCATCGCAAAAAGCGACACAACGGCCAAAACCGACAAGCCTAAAAACAGCCATTTCCAACCTATGCCGAAGATAAAGGCTGTACGACGCGCCATATAAAACGCAAAAAGGAAAATCAGGAGAAAAAACACCATTACTCTCATTGTATTAAGGGGACTTCTATTAATTCCCGATTATTAGATTTTTAAAAAATTATAGAAATCACCTATAGTTAACTTCATCAGGATATTCGCCCGACCAACCTGTATTCGGCAAATTTCCTATTTCCGTCATATCGTCGTCAGATATCTCGAAATCAAAGACTTGAGTGTTTTGCAAAATTCGTTCGGGCGTAACCGATTTTGGCAACGGAACAATACCTTTCTGCAAGCACCAACGAATGCAAATCTGTGCAACTGTCTTGCCATATTTCTCGGAAAGAACCTTCAGCGTCTCGTTTCCGAAAGCCTTGCCTCGGCCAAACGGGCTCCACGCCTCGACAAGAATGCCGTCCTTTTGGCAGAAATCGACAGCCGACTGCTGTGCGTATCCTGGATGAATCTCGAGTTGGTCAACCATAGGCTTGACAGTGCAACCGTCGAGCAATGGCTGAAGATGATTTTCAAGGAAGTTGCTCACGCCAATGGCACGGACCCGACCTTCGGCATACAGCCTCTCAAAAGCACGCCACGTGTCGATATTTCGTTGCTTCCAAATGCCTGGATACGTTTTCTCGGTTGCTGGCCAATGAATTAGATACAAGTCGAGATAATCAAGGCCCAAACGCTCGAGTGAAGCGTCGAAGGCACGCAATGTGTTGTCGTAGCCGCATTCCGATGGCCACGCCTTGCTCGTAACCCACAATTGACTGCGATCGGTGCCACACTGGGCAATGGCCTTGCCAACGGCTTCCTCGTTTTTGTAAAACGATGCCGTGTCGATATGGCGAAACCCGCATTTCACGGCCTCCTTGAGCGTGCTGGCAACTTCGCTTTCGTCGAATATGGCCCACGTTCCAAAGCCTATGGACGGAATTTGTACGCCGTTTTCAAGTTTGAATGTCTTCATCATCATTTTTAATATTCATTATCTGGCTGATTGGCATAGAAACCGCCTTTGCGGATATTGCGCAAACAGTTATTAAATATATTCAAAATCAATAAATTGTATTCATCAATAAAAGAAAAAAGAGCGCCTTTCAAGTAATTGAAACAGGCGCTCCTTGATATGGTTTTCGGTTTTTCAACTATTTGCGTTTTCTGACTTTAGGAACATATTCGGTACCCGTCACGCCGAAGTCGGTACGGCGGTTGTACTGGTTGCATATCTCCTGTTGCTCGTCAGTCAGTTTCTTGATAAACTGCTCGGTAAGCACGTCGCCTTCCTTCAGGAACGGACTTGCCTTTGCCATACGCTTGTCGACAGTCTTTGGCATAGTCTCGCCATAACCTCTTGATGACAAACGCTCTGCGTCAATACCATAAGTGATAAGGAAGTCTTTAACTGATTGTGCACGAGCCTCGGACAACTTTTTGTTTGCCTCGTCGCTACCACGGTAGTCTGCGTGAGAACCTAATTCAATGGTAATGTTAGAGTTCTCATTGAGCAGTTCAACCAAATCTTCAAGTGCCGATATTGAAGAAGGCTTCAACTTGGCGCTGTTGAACTCATACTCAATACCAGGAATATCCATACGGCCGTCGTTAGGTGAAAGGTCGATATCGACACGCAACTGCTCGCTGTCAGTCAAGCCCTTTGTAGATGTCTTGTCTTTTGAGTTCAAGAAACCGCCTCGCTTTACAACAATACGGTAATCGGTATTTGGCGACAGACTGAAGTTATATGAACCGTCCGTTTCGGTCTTGGCGTTGATGTTTGTACCGTCGCTGCCGATAAGATTGACATTTGCGCCAGCGATAATGGCTTCTGTCTTGCTATTTCTTACCACACCTGTAACAGTAAACTCGATAGGCGGAAGCGAGAATTGGTAGATATCGTCGCCTCCCTTGCCTCCAGGGCGGTTCGATGAGAAAAATCCACGTTCCATATCATTTTCGAACACAATTCCGAAATCATCGGAAGAAGTGTTAATCGGATATTTCATATTTTCGACACTCCATCCGGTATTTGTTTCACGTGCTTTGAAAATATCAAGTCCGCCCATTCCCGGATGACCATTAGATGAAAAATACAAAGTTCCGTCAGTATGAATGTATGGGAACATTTCATCGCCAGCCGTATTGATTGCTGGTCCCATATTGACAGGCTTTGTCCATTCGGAAGACTTACTTGAGCGAGTCGTTTTCCAAATATCCTTGCCACCGTAACCGCCTTCCATATCGGCCACGAACAAAAGCGTCAGTTCGTCGTCGCTGATTGCAGGGTGACCAATTGCGATGGTGTCTGCCACAAGATTCAGTTCTTCTGCCGCCGTCCATTCGGCATTTTCCTTTGTGGAACTAAAAATCTTGCACACCATATTTTTGTTTTTGTCTTCACGGAAACTTGTAAAATACAATGTATTGCACTTTTTGTTGGTGCAAGGCATGCCTTCCTCGAAATTCGAGTTGATGTTTTCGTCCAAAATCAACGGTTCCGACCATTTACCTTTGCGGTCGACACGTGAACGGAACAAGTCGCAGTAATATTCGCCTGTCACATTGCTTATCTTTCCGCCAGTACAGCCTTCGCGTGCCGAAGTGAAGATTACCATAGTGTAGTCGTCCTTTGCGTAAGCCACGCCATAATCGCTGTATTTTGAATTAAAATAGTGCATGTTTTCAACCTTGTAGCGTGTAGGCTGTCCCATCCATTCAATGGCAGATGCGCATGATTCTATTCCGGAAGGTCCTCTATCGTCAGACGGGTCAAGTTTGGCGTAATTCTCATATTCCTTCATGGCATCCTCGTACTTGCCTTGAGCACGCATCGCGTCAGCTAAGTAGAGAGTTGCCACAGGCTTGTCGATATTTTTCTTGATAACCTTGCGATACCATATTTCTGCCTGACGGTTGTCTTGAATCATACGGTAGCTTTCTGCCACCATAAACATTATCTGATTCTTCTTGTCTTTGTCCTTAGCCTTTGCGTAAGCATATTTGTACTCATCTATTGCCAAAAAATACTTTCCTGTTTCAAAGGCCTTATCGGCTTTGGCTGTAATGCTCTTTTGCGCAAATGCCGATGTCACGGCAAAAAAGGCAAATGTAACTACTATAAACTTTTTCATCTCGTATATGAATAAAGTGCGGAAATTCAAGTTTTTAATAAACAAGTGCGAAAATAAGGATTTTTGTTCACGTCCAAAACGTATTATGGCATAAGATTATTGAAAATGATGCCAGAAATGGCGATTTTTTTGTTTTTTGGTAAAAAACCCGAACCTGACGTGACAACTTGACGGATTATTTATCGAGCAAGTCCAGCATCATTTGATTCTTTTCGTTTATCGAGGCGCCAAAATCATAGTTGTAAATTGCATTTTCCCACTCGCCATACATTGGATTTGGCAAGATAATGAATCTTGTGCCAAAATCTGACTGCATTGAATCCGCCAACGATAATGCCAAGCCGGCATCACGGCCGTCGAACAACGATGTATAGTCGCCTAAATTATCGCCAACGTAAAGTATTATTTCATAGTTAGATAAGACGAACTCACGGCGTTCGTCCTTGCACGAGCCAGTACCTTGACGGCGAATGAGCAGATTGGCGGAATCGGTTGGCATTCCTGCCTTCTCAAGATTTTTCAGCGTTGTGGCGAACTCAATTTCCTTACGGTTTGAAATGAAGAAAACCTCTACCCCATTCTGCTTTGCAAAACTGATGAATTCAGGCGCTCCAGGCAAAGCCTTCGCCTCTACTCTTGACGACCAGACATACCAGGCACTGTCGGAATAGGTGTCACCGTCGGCAATGAGACCCGCCTCGAATGGACTGTTGTCGAGCACTGTCTCATCGATGTCGAGAACCACTGCAGTTGGCTTGCTACCACTGTAATTTTGCAGATTTTCAGTCAAAGCCATTTGGGCCATTCTGTATGATTGGTAATAGCAGGCACGCATTTCGGCCGATTGCTGGTACCACGCGGTTGCGTTGAGCAGGTGATTGGAGTTTTCCTTGTGCTTACAATTTTCGTTTCGGTAGCAGGAGGTGGATATCAACGCTACCGATATTGCAACAATCAAGCCATTGATTTTCATGCGATTTAAGGATTTATCTTATAGTTCATATCGAAGAACTTGCCGTAGCGGTCAACGTTCTGGTCCTTAAGCAGTTTTTCGTAGTTAGATACTGAAATAATGTATTGTCTGTAACTGTCGCTGACGATATCGTCAAACACCTCGCCAGCAATAATTACTGACTCGATATAGTTAGTAGCCATTTTTGCGTTTTTGAATTTTTCTACAATCACAAGTGCGTAATCTTCTGTAAATTTGTTATTTGTGACGTCAAAATTCATAAAGTCGAAATACTCGTCGTTAAAGTCGATAAGGCCAAACCTGATACGGCTCTCTTCAACCTTGCGCTTGTCAACTGCCACTATATAGTAGTGCATCTCATCAGGATTGTAGTTGAATAGCGAAACATCGAGTGTGTCGTATGCCATCTGCTCAGCCAAGGCTTGCTCTTCCAAAATTTGTTCCTCGGTGAGTTGCTCGCCAGTGTGTGTGCGACGATTTAAAGCTGAGATTACTTCGTTGGCATAATTGCTTTCCTCAGTCTTTGGATACTTGTTTACGAAATCTTTCAAATATGCCTCGAAAGTTAAAGAATCTGTTGACTTTCCTAAACATAAAGTGTTGAGCAACGCAAATTTAGGCATCAACCTACTATCAGGATAAGCCGAATCGACATAGGCATAAGTTGAAGAAACGTTATCGCACTCGTCGTTAATAAAGAACTTGTAAGTGGCCTGATACATGAATTTGAGTTGATTTTCGGCTTTTTCAAGTTCCTTGTAGTAATCTGGGTCTTTCAATATTTTTGCATAATCCGTTTCCGGATATTCATTGATGATTCGATTCTTGTACAATTCTGCATTGGCATAATCCTTTTGCGACAGATATGATTTGTAAAGATTGAACAATGTCACAACCATCTTGTCGGAATCCGGATACTTCTTCATATAATCGAGGAAGGCATCGATTGCCAAAGGATAGTCGGCAAACTTGTCTTTGTAAACAACACCCAAATTGAAATATGCCGATTCCATTTTTTTCTCCGATTCGGCATAAGCAGAATCGGTAAGCGGAATGTCGACTATATAGTATTCACGGCTCTTGTTGTCGAGCCCCTTCTTGTTGTCTTCGGCAGATTCCTGGTCAGATTGAGAGGCGTCGTCCCATTCAGTGACTGTCTTGTTGCTACGGCGCCAGTTGTCTTCAAGTTTTCGGTTGCCCCATTTTTTCTTAAACTCTGCCTGACCCAGGCTTAACGATGATGAATTGTAGAAATACCAACTACCGCCGGCCTGTGCATTTTGACGGCTCATTTGCTGTGCCTCCGCCAAATCATTTTTAGCCATATTTTCACGGTCCTTTTCCAACTGTTCTTCGGCTATTACGGCTTGTATTTGCTTATCAATAATACTGTTACGCTCTGCTTCGGACATTTTTGCCAAACGCTGAAGACTGTCTTCACGTTGAATAGTTTCAAGGCATTTTACCAAATCGGTAAGATTCTCAGCTTTACGTCTTATATTCTGATAATCAGGATATTCGTGAGGAAGATCGACCATTGCGCTATCATAATACAACTGAGCATTTCGATAATCAGGTTTTTCAAAATAAATGTCGGCAACAGATAAATATGAAATGCTCTTTTGATTAGTGTTTGTGGTACTGTAGGCTATTGACTGCTTGAAAAACCAAAGTGCATCGTCGTCACGCATCTCATTATAGGCAATGTTGCCTAAAGCATAGTATATCTGGTCAAGATAATCGGTGTTTTTTTCATCCTTAAGCATTTTAGTGAGTTCCCGTTGCATACCCTCACTGTTTCCCGACTCGCTGTTATAAATGCTGGCCTTATTTATTCTTGCATTGAATACATATTGATAATCAGGATTTTTATCAATTACTTTCTGATACCATTCGCTTGCCTTGCGGTTATCCTCGTTAATCTGGTACAACTGCGCAAGAATATACATAAGGCGTATTTTTTCTCGACGGTCATGCTTAATGGTATTGACAGCTGTCTCGACAAACTGAATTGCTTCAGCATAACGACCTTGACGTATAAGCAAATCGGCTTGAGTTACGGCTAAATGAGGCATCATCTTTTTCGACACATTGTCCATATTTCCAGTGACGGTGCTGATGAAGTCGTTGGCCTGGTCGAACTTGTCCATTTCAATGTAGCAACGAGCCAGCCAAATGTAAGATGCGGTCTTAATGTCCTGGTCGTCGTACTGGTGGATTATGTATGTAAATTGCTCGATAGCACCAAAATAGTCCTGCTTAATGGTCTTTGCCTGACCTGCAAGCATTTCGGCATCGTCAATCCACTTGACATACTCGTTTTTGTTAAGGAATTCCTTCTTCTTGTCCGATTTAGGCTTTTTCTTGCTTTTAGGCTTAACGGTGATTGAATGCTTACGGATACATTTTTCGCTTTTCTCTATCACTCGGTTCATGTCGCTATAGGCTGTAAGCGAAGCCTCCTTGTCACTATAGACGAAAATTGGCAAAGTAATGCTGAAATTCTCGTTGTGAGCAGAGTAAATGTTTTCCATACCTGACTTATATGCCTCGTTACCATTAAAATATACGTTGTAATGAGAAGTCAAATTATGGTAACCTCGACGGATAGGTGTGTTTTTAGTAGGTGCACAACTACCTAACAGCATTGTAAACAATACTGCGCAAGCAATAGTAACTGTCCTACTTGTCATCAACACATAAACTTTTAACGAGTGCAAAAATAGTTTTTTCTAAATATTAGCCTTTGAAAGGCTCATAAAAGAACGGCAAGAGATATAGTTTAGTATAAAAATTTTCGTTTATTGTTTTGTTACATGTTTTTTATGCAAAAAAAGCGATGAATTCTATCAAAATATACAAATGCTTAATAATATAAATGCTATCTTGTTTTATTTCAAATATATACATCAATATCAAAACAAATTATACGAATTATCTTGAAATTTTGAATATAATATTCGATAAACATATATTATATAATATTGATATATAATAAGATAGATAGATTTATCTGTATTATTGTTCCACGTGAAACATCATCGCCCGAAGTATATCAGCAGCACGTTGATGTCGTTAGGACTGACTCCAGATATGCGCGATGCCTGGCCAATGGTTTGCGGTGCGTATTTGGTCAACTTGCTGCGAGCCTCCATTGTAATGGACTGAAGTTTAGAGAAGTCAAAGTTTTCAGGTATCCGGAGATTCTCGAGTTTCTTGAGTTTCTCGGCATTGTTGCGCTCACGCTCAATGTATCCCGAATATTTGATGGTAAACTCCGCCCCTTCGATAACCTCACGGCTATTGTCAGCCATTGGTTTCAACTTCTCGATAGAATTGAGCATATCACTTAGTTGGATGTTTGGGCGAGCCAATATATGTGAATACTTGACGCTTTCAGTAATAGGCGAACTGTCGTGTTCCACAAGGAACGGATTTGCCTGCTCGGCACGTATGTTATTCGTGGAAAGGCATTCAACTAAAGAATCAATTGATCTTTTCTTTTCAAGGTATCTTTCAAGTTGTTCACGTTTTGCAAGTCCTATGTTAAAGGACATTTCGGTCAGACGTTCATCGGCATTATCCTGACGCAATAGCATTCTGTACTCGGCACGGCTTGTGAACATTCGGTATGGCTCATCTACACCTTTGCAAATAAGATCGTCTATCAAAACTCCGATGTATGCCTCATCACGCTTGAGCACGAACGGCTCTTTCTCGCAACCTTTCAAGTGTGCGTTTATTCCCGCAACCAGACCTTGGGCAGCCGCCTCTTCATATCCGGTTGTGCCGTTTATTTGGCCTGCAAAGAATAAATTATCAATGATTTTTGTTTCAAGTGTTGCTTTTAATTGAGTGGGCTGAAAATAGTCATATTCAATAGCATATCCCGGACGATATATCTTACAGTTTTCAAGACCTGGTATTTTATGGATTGCATTAAACTGGACATCCCATGGAAGAGAAGATGAAAAACCGTTTATATAATATTCATTTGTGTGAAATCCTTCAGGTTCTAAAAACAACTGGTGTGAATCCTTGTCACTGAAGGTTACGAGTTTACTCTCAATAGAAGGACAGTAGCGAGGACCTATTCCAACTATTGTATGGTTAAAAATAGGAGAATCCTTGAATCCCTTACGCAACTCTTCATGAACTGCATCATTTGTACGAGTGATATAACAAGGAATCTGATGATCGAAATAGGGTTTTTGAGTTGAATAACTGAAGAAGTACGGATCCTCGTCACCATTTTGAATTGTACACTTGCTGAAATCGATGGTTCGTCCGTCGATGCGAGCAGGTGTCCCGGTCTTCATTCGTCCTGTTTCAAATCCCAACGACACGAGATTTTCAGTCAAGCCCAACGACGGCAATTCAGAAAAGCGTCCGCCAGAAAATTGCGTATGGCCGACATGCATCAGTCCATTCAAGAATGTACCATTTGTAAGTACAACTGTCTTCGACCTGAATTCAAAACCAATTTGCGTACGTACACCAACCACACGGTTTGATTCTGTAACAAGAGTAAGAACGCTATCTTGAAACAGATCGAGATTATCAGTGTTTTCAAGCATTTCGCGCCACGCCAACGAAAACAAAGAGCGGTCGCATTGAGCACGGGGACTCCACATTGCAGGGCCTTTTGACCTGTTAAGCATCCTATACTGAATTGCTGATTTATCAGTTACAATGCCTGTATATCCGCCCATAGCGTCAATTTCCTTCACTATTTGGCCTTTTGCGATGCCACCAATGGCAGGATTACACGACATACAACCGAATTTGGTCATATCCATAGTAATCAAAAGGGTTTTTGAACCCATATTTGCCGCAGCGGCAGCAGCTTCGCAGCCTGCATGTCCACCACCGACAACAATAACGTCGTATTCGGGAAGCATTTTCTAAAACTTAATCAAACAAAACAAGATACTGGTTTTCCTTTGCGCGCATTACCTTACTGTCTTCATCGGTCTTGTCTTTGTAACCTATCAGATGTAAGACACCGTGCACCATGACGCGTTGAAGTTCCTTTTCGAAAGTGGCTTCATACTCGTTTGCATTATCGCGGACAGTATCAACACTTATGAAAATATCGCCTGACATCACATTATCCTCGCAATAATCGAATGTGATAACGTCAGTATAATAATCGTGTTTTAAATATTGCTTGTTCATTTCAAGAAGATAGGTGTCAGAACAAAGGATGTAGTTAATGTCAC
>CALCFP010000221.1 GCA_937900725.1 uncultured Bacteroidota bacterium
TCTATATAATCTTTCTGATGTATCAAACTGCTCTATCATAAAATTCCTCCACTATTGAATTGACTAATGACTCGTCAAAGCAAATAGTACGCTGTTCTTCTCCGCCTTCTGCATCAATTTTGAAAACATTGATTGTACCATCCAGTATTTCCATCTCAAGATATTCTTTTTTGTCATTTTCCCATTCAAGCTGAATAGCATCACAGGCGGTTGGAAAAACTTCCGGTTGATAAGTCATACTCATCAATAACTTTCTAACCGTCTTGATAATTTGTGGCGAAATATGTTCTGCTCCGTTATTGTTCCAATTATTGTTCCATCCTTCAGGTTTGCTATCGGCCTCACAAGCAATGGTGGCAGTTGTGCAGCCATAGAAAGCATCTTCACCTATGCTTGTAACCGATTGGGGAACAAAAAGGAATTTAAGCGATGTGCAATTCTTGAAAGCCAATTTTCCATAACCCTTTATGTCCGATGGTAGTTTTACCGATTTCAAACTCGCGCAGCCGCTGAACGCTTCGTCACCAATTTGATTGACCGTATATATTTCCCCATCAACAAAAACCGCACTTGGAACCGAAACGGTATCGGCACTTCCTTTGTATTTCACCAAAGTAGCCACTTTATAATCTTGACTTGAATCGTATTTAAACTCAAAGTCATTATTCTCGCAAACTTGTACATTCCAAGCAACCTTGCGGCAATCCCTGTTCCAACTTCCGTCCCATCCTTCAGGTTTAGTTTCCGCCTCACAAATAATAGTTGAATTTGTGCAACCATAAAATGCCCAGAAACCGACGGTTGTAACCGAATTAGGTATTGTAATTAGCGACAAATTGCTGCAATGCATGAATGCACTCTCGCCAATGCTCGTGACCGAATTGGGGATAGAAACCGATTTTATATTCTCACAATCAAAAAACGCATACCTACCAATGGATGTAACCGAATTGGGTATTGTGATTGATGTAAGTCTTGAGCAATCATTGAATGCATCATTGGCAATATTCGTAACCCCGTATGGAATTGTATATGACGATTCTGTTTTACCAGCAGGGTAACACATAATAGTTGTCTTATTTTTATTAAAAAGGATTCCATTATCGGATGTATATTCTGTATTTTCACTTTCTACATTTATTTCTGTCAAATCGAGGCAACTTGCGCACACTCCATCACCAATGTTTGTAACTGTACTTGGAATGGTAATAGATTTTAGATAGTAGCACTCAAAAAACGCGCTACCTTCAATGCTTGTAACCGAATTGGGGATGGTGATTGATTTCAGGTCGCTGTTACGGAATGCCTGATTGCCAATTTCCGTTACTGAATTGCCGATGGTAACAGATTCTATTGAGCAAAAAGCAAATGCAGAGTACTCAATGCTTGTAACCGTGTTCGGAATAATGACTGACTTTATTTTTTCGCACTTATCGAACGCAGATTCACCAATACACGTCACATTATACTTTATACCATTGTTTTCAACTTCCGAAGGAATAACAATGTTGCCCGCTGGTTCAGTATAACCTACATAATAATAGTAATTTACTTCTTTTGGATAAGTAACAGCAACAGTGTATGGTTCAGTATTACTTGTGATTTTGTAATACAATGTCTGCCCACTACTGCAAACTGCAGAAAAATCATAATTGTCTTCCGCCCACGCCTGCCCGGCAAGCATTGCGGCAAATAGAATTGTGAAAATGCGTTTCATAGAATCGTATTTTATTGTTTGTTAATTTTTTGTCATTTGTTTCTGTAGAGACGTGCCATGGCGCGTCTCTACGAATGCGAACATTCGTTATCCCAAAATTTTTCAAATATAGGAATGTTTGCCATAAAACGAAATCGATTTTGCCCAATAGGGTAGGCCATAACACAAAAAAGCCTTCCGCACCGCGGAAGGCTTTTTTGTGTGTTATAAGTTGTAAGTTGTTAAGTTATAAGTTTTTTATTGCTGTTTGCAATATATTATCACAAACTCTTAACTCCTAAATTCTAAATTCTAACTCCTAACTCCTAAATTCCTTACTTCACCAATCCCGAAAATCCCATGAACGCCATTGCCAAAATGCCTGCTGTCACCAATGCTATTGGCATTCCGCGCATTGCCTTTGGTGTTTCTGAAAGACTTATTTGCTCGCGCAATCCTGCAAATAGAACCAATGCAAATCCGAACCCGATTGCGTTGGAGAATGCATATACAACACTTTGCAACAGACTGAAGTCTTTCTGTATCACTAAAATGGCCACGCCAAGGATGCAGCAGTTGGTGGTGATTAGCGGAAGAAATACGCCCAATGCCGAATAGAGTGATGGCGAGACCTTTTTCAGGACTATTTCAACCATTTGAACCAATGCGGCAATAATCAAAATGAAGGTTATTGTACGCATATATTCCAATCCGAATGGCACAAGTATGCAAGAGTTTGCAAGATATGTAACCATGGTGGCCAATGTCAGTACAAAGGCTACGGCGCCAGCCATGCCCAATGCTGTGCTTATCTTTTTTGATACGCCGAGGAATGGACAGATGCCTAAAAATTGCGACAGCACTATGTTGTTTACAAATACGGCCGCTATAAACATTAACAAGTATTCCATAGTCTGTTCTTTTTATGATTTACGAAGTTTGTTTACCAATGCAATAAGGAATCCCAAGGCTATGAATGCGCCTGGTGCCAATACAAACACCAGCATTCCGTAGTTTTCTGGATATATTGCATAACTGAACACTTTGCCAGTGCCAAGCAATTCCCTTACGCTGCCTAGCAGTGTCAATGCGCAAGTGAAGCCAAGTCCAATGCCCAATCCGTCGAACATTGACGGAATCACTTTGTTCTTTGCTGCAAAGGCTTCGGCACGGCCAAGCACGATGCAGTTTACAACGATAAGCGGAATAAACAGTCCAAGGCTTGCGTACAGCGATGGAACGTAGGCCTGCATTATCATTTCAACCATTGTTACAAATGCGGCAATCACGACAATGTAGGCGGGAATGCGTACTTTGTCAGGTACAAGGTTCTTTATCAGTGAAATAACCATATTTGAGCAAATCAGCACAAATGTTGTTGCCAACCCCATACTCATTCCGTTTATGGCAGAAGAGGTGGTGCCAAGGGTAGGGCACATTCCCAACAGCAGTACAAATGTCGGGTTTTCCTTAATCAGACCGTTTAGCAGTACTTTAAGATTGTTATTCATTGTTGTTGCCCTCCGCGGCTTGAGTGGCGCCAGTGTTGGCGTCGGTTGGTTTTTGATTGTTGGCGGCTGCGTATGCATTGTATGCCGTGCGAACTGATTCAAGGAAAGCCCTTGAACTGATGGTCGATGCTGTTATTGCATCAATTTCGCCACCGTCTTTTGATACTGTCATATTGTTGACTGAAGGGTTCTTGCCGATGATGGAACTTTGTTTTTCGGCCACTTTGACTTCATATCCGAATATCTTTTCAAGAAGGCTTTTCTCTTTTGCCACTTGCGGACGGAACCAATTGACCATTTTAGTGCCAAGGCCAGGTGTCTCCTTTTGTTCCAGTACTGAATATTCGGTTATGTTGCCTTGTGGGTCAAACCCTACCATAATCTTCACTTGACCGCCAAAACCGTTGTTTGAGAACGATTCAACGGCGGCACCTACAAACTGCCCGTCGGCTTTGTACGCCTTGAAAATGGCAAGTCCCAGGGCAGTGTCGTTTTCAACCTTGTCGAAGTCGGGCAACACGGCTTTTATGGCTTCCACCGATTTCTGTTCCTTCGATTTGGCAATTGGTTCCGACGTGATGCGGAACATTGTTGACATAAGTCCTGCCGCAATGAGCGATATCAACGTCAGCGACAGAAGCATGTTTTTCAGTGATGATTCCATTTGTGCCATTATTTTACCTCCCCAAATCGTTTAGGTTTAATGTATGTGTTGATTAGTGGCGTAAATGCGTTCATAATCAGGATTGCGAACGACATTCCTTCGGGGAATGAACCGAAGTTTCTGATAATCACAGTCAATACGCCAATTCCAACGGCATAGACAATTTTGCCTGGAATGCTCATTGGCGATGTCACATAGTCGGTTGCCATAAATATTGCGCCAAGCATCAATCCACCAGCAAGCAAGTGTGTTACAGGCGATGCAAATTGTTCGGCATTTGCAAGATAGAGTATTCCTTGAAATGCAAAAACTGTTGCCAGAATGCAGACAGGAATATGCCATGTTATTATTCGTTTGTGCAAAAGATATGCAAAACCGATGAGCAGTGCCAATGCCGATACTTCACCAAGGCTTCCGCCCATTTGCCCTAGGAACATGTCTGATTGGCAAGGCAATGTGCCGAAATGGTTTTTTATCATTGCAAGGGTTGTCGCACCAGTCTCTGCGTCGATGTAACTTGTGCCAAGACCTTGAGGTACTGGCCAAGTAGTCATTTGGACCGGGAAAGATATGAGCATAAACACACGACCCACCAAAGCGGGGTTGAATGGATTTTTGCCCAGACCGCCGAAAG
>CALCFP010000222.1 GCA_937900725.1 uncultured Bacteroidota bacterium
GGCAGGAGGAACAGCAAACACCCGGTCAGCTTATTTCCAAATGAATGCTCAATCAATAATCTGTGCGCCTTCGTGCTTGCTATCAGAATGCTTGTAATCTTGACCGCCCCGATGACCGCTACCCATATCCACATCCAAAGCGGGATGTTCAGGAAAGACAGTATTTTCACGGCATAAACGACTTCTTCAAGTTCGTGGAGCAGAATGCATACAAGATCCAGTACCGTGTGCTGATGTCGCGCTATCGCGGACGCACGGAATGTCCCGTTTGCCACGGCTCACGGCTCAAGGCGGAAGCCGAATATGTGAAGGTGAACGGATATTCCATTGTCGATTTGGTGAATTTGCCTGTCAACGAGTTGAATCAGGTGTTCAATTCGTTTAAGTTTGATGCACACGATGAAAAAATTGCAGGCCGATTGCTTGTTGAGATAAGGAACCGCATCGGTTTCCTGAAAGATGTGGGATTAGGATATCTTACGTTGAGCCGTCTGTCGTCAACGTTGAGCGGTGGCGAGAGCCAGCGAATAAATCTTGCCACATCGTTGGGAAGCAGTCTTGTCGGTTCGCTTTACATTCTCGATGAGCCTTCAATCGGGCTTCATTCTAAAGATACCGAATTGCTTATCAAGGTTTTGCGCAATCTTCAGCGTATAGGCAACACGGTCGTTGTTGTCGAGCACGATGAGGATATTATCCGTTCGGCCGACGAAATCATCGACATAGGCCCATTGGCAGGACGTTTGGGTGGCGAAGTGGTGTTCCACGGCGATCACCAACAACTCGAAAAAGAGGAGAAAAGCCTTACTGCGCAATATCTTACAGGCAAGTTAAGCATTCCAGTTTCCGAATTCCGTCGCAAATGGCGCGATTTCATCGGAATTGAAGGCGCTTGCGAAAACAACCTGAAAAACGTTGACGTCAAGTTCCCGCTCGGAACCATAACGGTTGTCACAGGCGTCTCGGGAAGCGGAAAATCGACACTTGTCAACAAGATACTCTACAACGCTCTTCTGAAATACTATGGCGGGCAAGCCGAACAGCGTACGGGCAATTTCCGCAAATTGTACGGCGACCTAAAGCGCATCAGCCGTGTCGAATACGTTGACCAGAATCCAATAGGCAAGTCAACTCGTTCAAATCCAGCATCGTATATCAAGGCTTACGACGAGATTCGCAAACTCTATGCCGACCAGCAGGGGGCAAAGATTATGGGAATGTCGCCGTCGTTCTTCTCGTTCAATGTCGATGGAGGCCGTTGCGAGGAATGCAAGGGCGCAGGCATCAAGGTCATCGAGATGATTAAGATAGAGATGCAGTTTATGGCCGATGTTGAGTTGGTTTGCGAGAGTTGCCACGGCCAGCGGTTCAAGCAAGTGGTGCTCGATGTCCGCTATCGTGACAAGAATATCAACGATGTCTTGAATATGACTGTCAATGAAGCAGTGGAGTTCTTTGGTCAGGACTCTGATTCTACCTGCCGTCGAATTGTGGAACGCCTGAAGCCGTTGGTCGATGTAGGACTCGGCTACATCAAGTTGGGGCAGTCGTCGAGCACCTTGAGCGGTGGCGAGAGCCAGCGCGTCAAATTGGCGTCGTTCCTTGGCTCCGAGGAGTCGGGCACGCCTACAATGTTCATTTTTGACGAACCTACTACAGGCTTGCATTTTCACGATATCAGCAAACTGATGAAGTCCTTCAATGCGCTTGTCGACAAGGGACACACGGTTTTGATTATCGAGCATAATCTCGAAGTCATAAAATGTGCCGATTGGGTTATCGACCTTGGCCCTGAAGGTGGTCAGCAAGGCGGTAACATCGTTTTTGAAGGAACACCAGAGGATTTAGTCGGATGTGAACAGTCTTATACGGGTAAATATTTGAAAGATAAATTGATAAAACTATAAGAATGATTGAAGATAAAGATGGGCTGATAGTGGCTGTCGGCAATGCGATGGAGCATTATCTTGACGAGTTCAATGCAGGTTGGTATATCGACTATACCACGCAAGATGTTGTGATGATTGAAGATTACATTTTCGAACTCGACGATGATGCAAAGTCGGAAGTCAAGTGGGAGAAGGATATGGTTGACATTGTACGCAACCACCATTTGGAGCGCATTGACAATCCTTCGGACAGCATTAAGCGTCAGGTGATGCAGGATTTTGCCGAAATGCAACCCAGCAAGAACATTCGCGGGCACTTGGAATTCTCAATCATTCAGCAACAAGAGTTCGCATCGTTCAAGAATGTGGTTTACGAACTTGGATTGGAGCGTGCTTGGACCGAATTCCGCACCGAAGAGTATCAGCGCATAGCGAAGAAATGGGTGAAGAAGAAGCGTTTCGATTTCATCGACGGGCAGTTGGTCCGCCGTACAGATTGACGTGTTGAATTTGCTCTCAAAAGTTACAATATATTCGACTTTGTAGTTGTCTTGCATCCCTTGTCGTTTTTATACTTTTGTGTAAAGTTTTTTGGTATTTGTTTTGCACAACTTGAAATGCTAATTTCAAATTGTTTTATCTTTCTTATTGTTTGACTCTTCTTTTTGAGGTAATTCAAAATCAAACATTTTGCGAGGAGGAATGTCAAGTGCTCTTGTTATGGCGAAAACTGTACTTAAAGTAGGATTGATTTTCGCCGTTTCAATTCTCGCGATTTGACTTAAAGACAATCCAGACTCAAACGCAAGTTGCGTTTGAGTAATTCCAATTTCTTTGCGAAGTTCTTTCAAATGCTTCGCAAAAGCCATAAGACTGTCTTCATCGAAGATGAGAATTCTATTTTCTGTACTCGTTTTCACGAAACGAAAAATAGTTCTCATACAAAACTAACTATAGCATAGGTGCTATAATGCCAAAAAATATTATTATATTTGTGAAGTATAATGTTATTAAACAATGAGAAGAGTATTTATGGTTTTAAAAACTTTAATTTAAATTAATTAATTATGAAAATAAATAGTCTAATAGGTGTTTTGAGTACGTTTTGTGTTGTTTCTATCTGTTCTTGTGGTAGTAATGGTTCTAATGTGTCGGCAGAGAGAGCACAATATGTAAAGGATTCTATAGCAAGAGCACAATTTGTTAAAGATTCAATCGCTAAAGAAGAGTTCCGAAGAGACTCTATTGCCAAAGCAACGGAAAATGCAAAAATTATTAATAAATGTAAATCATTATATATTGTTGATAAAGATGAATTTAGTAAATACCAATGGATAAAACCTAAATCTGCACCGAAATACCGAAATAGTAATGGTGTGTATTGTTATTTTGCATTAGAAAATGATAAACCAAAATTACTCCGATTTGTGTTTCAGTATTATGCAGATAGTTGGTTGTTTATTGATAATATGGTATTCAATATTGATGATGAATTGATTACTATAAAACCAACTATGAAGACGGATTGTGGAGAAGGAGGAAATATTTGGGAATGGTGTGATGAATATGTTGGAGGTGATGTCGTTAATGAAGATTTTATAAAGAAAATAGCAAATGCTAAATCTGTCAAGGTTAAGTTAAATGGAACAAATTATTATGATACAAAGACATTAACTCCTAATCAAATAAAATCTATAAAAGATACTTATGATTATTATACTGCATTAGGAGGTAAAATTATCAAGAAACAATAATATGATGTATAGTTGTTTGCATAAAAAAAGTCTCGCCAAAGCGAGACTTTTTATTTATAAATAAATCATTGGTAATCTTATTGTTAGCAAGCGGGAGTCTTGAAAATTACATTGTATTTGTTATGAGGAACGATGCTCATTACAGGCACTTTCGCCTTGCTTACGATGCTCTTTGCAAACGAGCCCAGGAACGAAGTCACAATTTCAAGTTGTTGGTGAGTTGTTATTATTACCATATCGCCATTGTTTGAGTCGATAAAGTCGAGAACGCCGTCAACTTGGTCGTCGGTCTTGAACAGGTTGCCTGTACATTTTATGCCACGTTCGGTGATGTAGTTCACCACTTGATCCTGTTGCTGACGTAACTTCTTGTATAGCAATTCGTCGTTGAACGTGTATGCTGAAACCACCATGATTTCGGCATTCAGTTTCTTTGCGATGTCAACAGCGTCGACAACCTTCTCGCGTGTCTCTTTTGATATGTCGAGAGGCAGGATTATGCGTTTGATGTCAGAGTCTTTCGGCTCGCATTTGATTGTGATTACAGGGCACTGCGCTTCAGAAACGACACGTAGCGCATTTGTTCCGATAATCAGTTTCTTGATGTTGTCGGCGTGGCTTGTGCCCATAATTATTGCGCTTGCATTCAGCGATTTGGCCGTTTGCATTATCGTGTCGCAAAGTTTGCCTTTGGCAATCAGGCAGTCGAATTGCGAATCGTCAATATCGGCAGACTTGTGCACGAAATTGCGCATATGGTCTTGCAGTTTCTTTAGCAATATATCTCTTTCCACATCAGTGAAAAAATCCGACCAGATAGGGTCCACACCTTTGATGACGTTGATGAATGTGATTTTCCCGTTAAGCGTTTTGTTCAACTTGACGGCATATTTTAGTCCGAAGATTGACTTGTCAGAATAATCTATCGGCACTAGTAAATGGCTTTTTTGTGCTTCCATTTTTTTTGTATTTTTGATAATATACAAATTTATAATTTACAATAGATTTTACAACATAAATGTTATAGATATGGCAGAGTTTATTCCAGATTCAGAATTGATATTGAATGCCGATGGCAGTGTGTTCCATTTGCATTTGCATCCCGATGACGTCGCCGACAATGTGATACTTGTAGGCGACCCAGGCCGTGTCGATATGGTCTCGTCGTTTTTCTCAAAGGTTGAAGTCGAGGCGCAGAACCGCGAGTTCCGTACCCGTACAGGCCTGTTCAACGGCAAGCGTGTGACGGTAGTCTCAACGGGCATCGGCACCGATAATATCGATATCGTGGTAAACGAACTTGACGCGGTAGTCAACATTGATTTGGAAAAACGTGTTGCAAAAGAGCAGAAACGCAGTCTCAACCTGATTCGCATTGGAACGTCGGGCGCGTTGCAGGCCGATATAGCAGTAGGAACGCCAGTCATCTCGGAAATGGCAATCGGCTTCGACGGAATGCTCAACTACTACCGCGACCGCAACAAGGTCAGCAATCTCGAAATGGAGAACGCATTCAAGAAACATATGTCGTGGAATCCGTTGCTCACATCGCCTTACTTCGTCAACTCGTCGAGCGCGTTGCTCCAGAAAGTGGGCTTCGATATGCATAAAGGCGTGACAATTTCCGCTCCTGGGTTTTATGGACCTCAAGGACGTGTCTTGCGCTTGCCTTTGCAGGACCCTGATATCAACGAGAAGATAACCGCTTTTGAGTATGAAGGCAAGAAAATAACCAACTACGAGATGGAGTGCTCCGCAATATACGGCTTGTCGGCCTTGCTCGGGCACAATGCAGTTACGGTCTGCAGTATCATTGCCAACCGTTTGAACAAGAGCGCAAACAGTTCATACAAGGGCTCAATGTCCGACTTGGTTGAAACAGTTTTGCAACGAATAACTGAATAGTAGATGTCGCCATCGGAATTCGATTCTTTGATATCGTTGCTCGACGACACTGACGAGTCTGTCTTTGTCGCCGTGCAGAATCGTCTGCGTGATGGAGGGCTTGACATTGTGCCATATCTTGAAAAAGTTTGGCAGACAAGTGACAATTCACGTGTCGTCAGAATCCTTGAACATCTCATTCACGATATTCGCATCGGCAGTATAACTGATGATTTGCTAAAATGGAAGAAAAACGGTGCAAAGGACTTGTTTACAGGTGTGGCTATTTATAACAGGTTGCTGTTCCCGAATGTTGAAACTGAGACATTGAAAGCGCGCATTGCAAGCATCTGCAAGCCTATATGGACTGAACTCAACAACAACCTAACCGCATTGGAGAAAGTGCGCATTATTAATCATTTCTTGTTCGACGTGAACAAATTTATGGCAGTCGATGACTTGACTACGCAATCACATTTTGTCGGTACTTTGTTGAATACAGGGAAGGCGCAGGCGAATATGGTGTCGGTACTGTATGCAATTGTGGCACAGCAACTAGGATTGCCCGTCCGTTGCGTCGCACATCCAAATGCACTGACTTTGTGCTATATGGATGAAAATAAATCGGGCGAGTTTTGCAACAATGTCATGTTTTATATCGATGTCGCTAGCCGTGGAATGGCGTATGGCGCTAGCGAAATAACCGACTATTTGCGGGGAAATAATATCGATCCAGATGATTCGTATTTTGCTCCGTGCAATAATTTAGATGTTATAATTTATTTGATATCTTCGCTCGCGCAATGTTTCAAGAGGCTGAAAGATACCCGATTGAATGATTGTAAGCAGATAATTAATTCATTAACACAAAAATAAACAATATGTCAGAGGAATTACAGAACACAAACAACAACGAACGTGAAATTGATTTGATCGATTTGATGGGCCGATTCTTCAATTGGTTCGGCAATATTTGCAAGACAGTGTTTCTTGGAATATTGTATTTCCTCGTACGAAATCGCTATTGGTATTTGGCGGCAATAGTTGTTGTCATAATTTTAACTTCAGTAAAAAGCAGATATGCAGTTAAATATTACGATTGTACACTTGTCGTCCAGACAAAGAGCGTCAAATCTTCTGAGATTATCAATTTCATAAATAATTGGAACTATAGACAAAGTCTTCCAAAGAACCTTCTTTCTGCAGTTAAAAGCATTAACGGTACATATATGCTGGACTACAACAAGGATGGAGTTGGCGACGAAGTAGAGAAATGGACCGGCAAAGTTGTTACTGATACTGCCATAATCAATAAGCGTTTGGTTGATATCTTTTGTGTGAACGCTCAGATTTTTATTGCCGACAATGATACTATTTTGGATGCTATTAGGGATGCCTTGCTGAATTATTTAGGCAATGACCAATGGGTTATTGACCAAAATAAGAAACGCCAAAATGAAGGCAAACTGTTGTTAGGCAGAATCGACAAGGAGATTGCGATGCTCGATAGTTTGGAACAGAATGAGTACTTTGAATCAAACGACAAATACAAATTTGATAAGAATGGCGGTCTGATGATGATTAGTGAAAAAGAGAAGAAGTTGTATCACAACGACTTGATTGGACTGGTTTATCAAAAGAATAGCATTGAAAGAAATTACTATTCAGAGCCATTCAAGGTTATTCAGAATTTTAGTCTGCCTTTGCAGGCTGTCAACAATCCTTATGCCAATTTTACAAAGAGTTTCTTGTTCGTAATGTTCTTGGCTACTATTATTATCTTGATTATAGACCAAAGAAAGGGTTTGAAAAAATTGGTTGATGAATCAAAACGCAATTAACTATTTAATGATTAGATAAACAAAAACGGCGAGCAGTTGCTCGCCGTTTTTGTTTGATTAAATATTGAATATCAATGTGCATCCTTCTTGTTTAGCGTTGTGGATTTGCCGTAGTTTATTGGAATACTCGAGAGTGTCATTCAAATAGTATGGTGAGGCATTCACTTCTGTTAGAATTCAGGACAAGGTATGGCCTTGAACTTATGCTTTCTTTCAATTTCAAATTTGTACGATAGTGAAATTTCGTGGGCACCACCGGTCGATGTTACCAGTCTTGATACTGTAAAGTCGTAACTGTAACCAATATTAACTACTTCCTTGTAGTTGTAGCCTATAAGTACGGAAATGGCATCTCTGCGGCTGTAGTCTTTTATAAGTGGCAAGTCACGATACCAAACGCCTAAAACAATAGGGGCGTAACTCCAATACAGGCCGACGTCCATTTGGTCTGTGTAACCCTGATGGCGGTAATTGGCCGCAATTGTCACGGTTTGACGTTTGGTGCTGATAAGTCGTTCCAGTTTGTGTAATCTCAAACCACCGAATATTGTGAATTTGGCTGGATAATTGTAATCGTAACTGGTGACAGACACATTCGGGTGGTTCAAGTGGTCAAGGCAGATTCCTATCCAACTGTTGCGCATCGACAGCAGCATTGAAGCGCTCCAATCATAGTTGCGGACATTGGCGAAATCTTCTGCCAATACTGGCTGAACATTCGACTCGCTGTATAGTTGGCTTGCAAATACAAGTTTTTCATAGTCTAGCGAATGTTCTGAGTAGTAGAACCCCAATCCAGGTCGAAGGTAAATCCTTCGCGAAAAGCGGATGTTGTACGTATACATCAAGCCAACGTATGTGTTGCTGTAATTGGCTGAGCCGGCAACGTCTCTTAATGCTATCAAGCCTATGCCGCTATTTATCTTGTCAACGTTGGCATCTGCGTAAACGTTGAATGTTCGTAGCAATCCTGGCATCTTGGCCCATTGGTCGCGGTAGTTTATTCCGACTCGGTATCCTGATGTCGCTCCTGCAAATGATGGTGCTTGATATAGTGGGTTTGAGTAGAATTGCGTGAATTGCGGGTCTTGTCCGTAACTTTTCAGTCCGCAAGTCAGTATTGTCAATAATAATATGGTAATGCGATTTCTCATTTCACTTGCGAATTAATGTTACGTCACCGGCAATTTTGAATGGCGTGTTGTTTTCAAATTTGCCTTTAGCCTTCCAGAAGTAAACGTCTTGTCCCATTTCTTTGCCATCATTTGCATATCGTCCGTTCCATCCTACGTTGACATCTGTTGAATGGAACAACTGCTCGCCCCATCTGTTGAAAATCCACAAGTCGTATTCCTTTACGCCGAACCATATCGGGTGGAATACGTTGTTCATATCGTCTGGAACAGGGTATGAACCGTCGCTAGGACTTTCGTCTGTAGGTATGAAAGCGTTGGGATATTTTATGTAGCCGGCTCCGCTGACTTCAACTTCTTCTGATTTCAATATGGAATCGGCACACATCTGTGAACTA
>CALCFP010000223.1 GCA_937900725.1 uncultured Bacteroidota bacterium
GACGACGGGCTAATCATACATGGCGCACTTTTTGAAAACCCTGCCCATTATATTAAAATGGTGACTGGGATCGGGGCCAATTCGCCTGAACTAATGCAATACTACGATGCCTGCGATTTCTGGATCAAGAATTTCAACTATGGCCTACCCAACGACAATCATATTGTAATACGCCTCAATGCCATACTCTGCCTGATATCGATGGGCAATTTCCATATTCACAATATGTTTTTCGCATTTTTGTCGTTCATCGGGTTGTGGGCCATATATAAAACATTTGCAAAGCAACTGTCACACAAGCGCCTTTTTCTGCTTTTGGCCGTATTCTTCTTCCCTTCGGTATGGTTCTGGACATCGGGTGCCACAAAGGAATCTGTTCTGATTTTTGCCTTCGGCCTTTTCATCTACAACTTCAGCAATATGCTTAACAAGCCTGGTTTGGGGAACATTGTAGGTGCGGCAGTCTGCATATTCTTGCTAATGCTTTCCAAATTCTATGTGTTGATGGCGATAATGCCTGGCATATCGGCACTAATATGGATAAAACACAAGCCAAAATGGGCGTTCGCAAAGTTTTTGCTGATGCACGTCGTCATATTCTGCATTGCCTGGCTTTCGAAATTCATCACGCAAATTGATTTGTTCCAAACAATATGCAACAAACAGCACGACTTCATTTCAATGGCGCAGACAATGACTATCGGCAGTTATATTGGACTGCCAATTCTCTCAAACGGATTGCGCGACATTATTGCGAATGCCCCTTCTGCTGTAATCAGAACCGTACTTCGCCCGACTGTTTTTGAAATGGGATCAATGACAATGATATTCGCCGCAATAGAGAACCTGCTCATATTGTGCATTTTGGCCATTGGAATATTCTATGTCAGACTAAAAAACATTAACAACACCAATGTTTGGTGCTGTCTGTCGTTCATCATCATTCTATTCACATTAATCGGCCTCACTACACCGGTCTTGGGTGCTTTAGTCAGGTACAAAGTTCCTGCCTTGCCGTTTTTGGGGATAATGGTACTGCTTCTTGCCGACGACCAACGATTCCATTGGTTAGAAAACTGGCTTGAAAAAAAACTTGGTGCATTGTAAGGCACTGGCAAATAATGTCGATATACCATTTAGACTATCTTTCTGTCTATCATTGACCACTGTCGCAAATATATCACTGATGATACAAGATTTAAGCGGCTTTTCATTGTTATTTTATTGGATTCCAATGACATAAATCAATGTTGACATCCGATAAAAAGCGAATTAAGATTTAATTATGATGTGAACTAGACATATATATTGGGCTTATACTAAGCCTGAAAGACTTATTATTCATAGGGCTTTCAGCCCTGTTTTTCGGATTGGCGCAACAAGTGAAATAATATGTGCCACTGAAATGTTGACACAATTATCATAGGCTACATCACACAAAAATCACAGAATTATTTCAGGCAGGAGTATCGTAAGATAAAAAAACGACCTATCTGTCATAAAACAAAAAAGGCCGGCTAAAAAGCCGACCTTTTCGAATTTTAAAACTAATAATTATTTTGCAATGTTCTTGAATTCCTCGTCGTTAGCGTATTGAGCGAATTCAATGTCCTTTGCTGCATAAGCACCCCATGAAGCGTCTTTTTCAACAGCAACACGCAAGCTGTTTATTAACAAATCCTTGTCTTGCTTACGAGCTGCGATAACAGCCTTCAAGTAAGAAATCTTTGCATTGTCTTGATCCTCAATCTTGTTCAAGATACCAAGAGAAGCGTCAAATACGTCGCTGTTCTTAGTGTTAGAGTAGTTAAGCAATTTGCAAAGAGCCCAGTTGAATGACTCGAACTTGCTGCTTTGGAACAAGTTAAGAGCAACTTCATAGTCGCCAGCCTTAGTAGCGATAACAGCTTGGTTGTAGCTAACCTCATCACCAGCACCAGCAGCTGCGTTGTAGAACTCTTTAGCAGCAGCAACGTCGCCTTCTGCATAAGCGCAAGCGCCAAGGTTGTTCAATACTACTGTGTTAGAAGCGTCAGCCTCTTTAGCCTTTTCGAAAGCAGCCTTTGCCTCAGCAAAATTGCCCATCAAGTAGCTGATGTGACCTACATTGTTGTTAGTTCTCCAGTCTTCTGGATATTTAGCTGCAGCCTTTTGGTAAATAGAAAGTTTTTCTGCATTGTCTTGAGTAAGGGTTGCTGCATAAAGCATTTCCTCAACTGAAAGTGTGTCAGGGTTAGAAGCGACCAACTCCTTGATTTCCTCGTCAGAGTAACCGATAACTGCAACGTTTACAGAAAGAGTAGAACGACGCAATTGAGGAAGGATCTTGTCGGCGATTTCTTCGTATGCTGCAGAGATGTTCTTGATTTCCTTTTCGCGAACAACTGGATCAGAATACATTGAAAGAACGCGAAGGATAAGTTCCTTGTCTTGGATGTCAGATTCCTGCATCAAAGTCTTGAAACCGTCCCAGTCCTCAGCCAAAGAAGTAGTCTTGTAGTTAGACTCGTCGGCGGTAACTTTTGCTTTCTTAAGTTCTTTCTTGAAGTATGAATCAGAATTCTTCATACGGTTGGCGGCCAACTTGTCGTTCAATGACTCTTCGCCATCAGGAGAAGCGAATGCAGAAATCTCGATGCCCTTAACTTCCATACGCTCGTTAGCGGCTGCGTCCTTAACAAATTGTTGAAGAGCCTTGATTTCGTCTTTCTTAAGTTCTTTGTTGCTGATGTCAGCCTTGTTTATTACGAAGAACAAGGTAGCGCCTTTTGAGTCGTTGGTGATGCGCTCGAACTTGTCAGCTGCAGCAATTGTCATTGCGTTCTTGTCAAGCAACAAGGCAGTTGACATGACACCGTCGGCAATCTTGACCTCTGGAATATCTTGTGACTTGTCTTTCATGGTAGCCTTAACGCGAGCAACCAATTCAGAACTGCGCATAGCCTCTTCGAAAGAGATTTTAGACTTCGTAGAGAAAGTACCACCGTTTGTGAAGTTGCAAACTTCGTTGTTTGCTTGTACTGACTCGCCTTGAATGGCCTTGCTGGCAAATGCCTTCTCGCCGCCTTCATATTTCAACACTGGAGTCAATTCCAAAACGGCTTGTTTCTGGAAATACTTTGGTGGAAAAGCGACTTTTATCTCAACTTCCACGCTATCACCGTGCATTTCGAGTACTCGTGGAGTAACATCGTATTGCACATCACTTGCCATCTTTGCCATCTTGCTCATTCCGCCGCATGCAGTAAGAGCCAAGGCACAAGACGCTAAAATACAAACGTTTACCTTTTTCATAATTGTCTAATTAGTAAATTAAGATTGTTATATGCTATATCAAAAAAAATGTTGATAAAATTGCTGTTCAAACAGGAATTTTATCGAACCCAAAAATAATAAAAATCATTTATCTGCAACCCTATACGTTTTTTTTTGCCTAAAAATGTATGAGAAGCGTGTTTCGTGGCATTTTTCGCAAAAAACACTACTTGAAAATAATGTCGTCGATGATATCACCGCCACCCTCGTTGTTGAGCCTGCGAATAAGCATTTCCTTTGCCATCAGCAATTCGTTTCGGACCACTGACGAATCGATGAACACAAATAATTTACGGTCGGCTATGTAAATGTTACGGGTCTTTGAAGCAATATAGTCGCCGACCATTGGCTTCCAAGATGAAATGAGGCGCGCCTCATCAACTTGACGGCGCAATTTCATTGCATCAATCCACAGCGAGATGGCCTCACCTAGTGTTGAACTGTTTTGCCGTTTCATCCTACAACTGCGTTAAGACATTTTCCTTTAGATTGTAATGGCGGTTGTCGCCACCTACTTTCGTCAATATCTCGCCAATACGGACAGTGCTTGTGTCAGTTATGAATATCTGTCCAAAATTGTTTTGAGCCACAAGATCGACAATGTGCTCGACTCGCGACTGGTCAAGCTTGTCGAAAATGTCGTCGAGCAGAAGGATGGGTTTTTGGCCGCAAAGGTTGTTTATGTATTCAAATTGTGCCAGCTTCATCGCCACCAGATATGTCTTTTGCTGGCCTTGTGAGCCCAAACGCTTGATAGGCTGGCCGGCCATATTGAGTTCGAGGTCGTCTTTATGGATGCCGAAATTGGTGTAGCGTGTTGCCAAATCAATCTGGCGGGCTTCCTTGAACTGAACGTCCAAAGGCTTTTCGTGCAATGTGGTCTGATATGATAAAGTCACCTTTTCCTTTCCTTGCGAAATTGCATCGAAATATTTCTGGAAAATAGGCTCAATTCCGACAACGAACTCCTTGCGTTTCTGATAGATGAATTGTCCCGACTCAACCAACTGGTCATCATAAATCTGCAGCATGTCTTCGTCAATCTGCCATGTCTGCGGTGTTTCCTTGAGCAAGTGGTTGCGTTGAGCCAACACCTTTATATATTTTTGATATTCATAAAGATATTGGCTGTCGAATTGTGAAATGATGCCGTCCATGAATTTGCGGCGCTCCTCGCTTCCACCTGTAATAAGATTGGTGTCGTAAGGGGAAACCATGACCAATGGTATCAATCCTATGTGGTCGGCAAAGCGTTCGTATTCCTTCTTGTTTCGCTTGAAACGCTTGCGCTTGCCCGGCTCGAACCCGCAATAGATGTCTTCAATCTGCCCGTCGAAATCATAGGTGCCCTCGACAATGAAGAACTGCTCGCCGTGTCTGACGTTCTGCGAGTCGATGCTGGTAAAGCAACTCTTGCAAAACGAAAGATAGTAAATGGCGTCGAGAATGTTGGTCTTGCCCTCACCATTGTCGCCTGTTATACAGTTGATGCGTGTCGAGAAGTCGACATCGAGCGACTGGTAGTTCTTGAAATTGGTAAGTGTAAGATGTTGCAAACTCATAGGCGCAAATGTAGTTTTTTTTGGTAATGAGTATAGACATTCAAAAGGCACATTCAAAACATATTCACAAGGAAGCAACCTTTTGTTTTCTCAAATCATCTATATTAGTACAATAAATATATAGGAATATGGACCATATTAAGTTTTTTCTTGTTGCTGGCGGCCTGTTGCTGACCGTATGCTCAAATGCCGAAAACAAAACATTTATAAGAGAATACAACTATCAGGCATCTGAAACAGACAGCAAAGTCAGTGCCCGGCAAAAAGCCTTGTCTGAAGTCAAGCATCTGCTAATAGAGGAATTAGGGGTTTATATTGAAAGCTATGTCAACTACACCACCGAAGAGAAGAATTCGACAGTGGCAAAAGACTTCTTTACAATGGAAATCCGTCAAATAAGTGTGGGCATTGCCGAAACCAAAATATTGGAAGAGCGTTGGACTGGCGACTCTTACTATGTCAAAGCCGAAATGACAGCCGACCCAAACGAAGTTATCAGATTGTTAAACAAGACTATAGAACAACGCGTATCAAATGAGGCTATTGACAGCCTTCAAATGCTTCTGTCAAAATCACAACAAACTCTTGTGACAAAAAACAAGCAAATTGACGAACTAAACATTACCCTGCAAACTCGCGAACAAGAAGTAAAGTTACAAGAACAAAAAGTTCATGATTTAAATGTTCAACTGAATAAACTCAATAAGCAACTTTCACAATACAAGCAAGATGAAGAAAAAATGCTATCTGAGATCGACAAGATTAGAAAAACGTTGAACAACCTTGCAAACACTGCCATTGCCAATGCTAAGATTGGAATGACAGCAAATGAAGTAAAACAACTTTGCGGAAATCCTCGCTCAATTGATGGATATGAAAGTCTTGGCCATTTTTCTTACAACTATGGCTATGTATGGTTAATATTCAATAATGGAATTCTACGTTATGCCGTTAAAGCAGAACAATTTGATGGTGATAATTTAGGAATCTACAAAATAGAAAATATTCCGAACCTGATTGGCAGATAGCAATATCCACTTGAATATATTTCTCCACGCGGTTGCTCCATAGGAAACATTTTGCAATTTCCATTGGCATTTGCCTGACGTTTTATTTACTTTTATGCCGATAGCATTATGCTGACAACATTGTGCTATTTGCATAATTAGTGTGATTTTGAATACAAGTTTCTAATGCTGTGGATAAAAGATGCCTTTGGGCAAGGTTGGGAAGAATAGCACACTCATATATGAAACCATATAAAACAAAAATGGCAACCTGTCTGGGTTGCCATTTTTATTCATAATCATACTATTAGTATCTGTAGTGTTCGGCCTTGTATGGTCCTTCTTTCTTTACGCCTATGTATGCGGCCTGCTTGTCGGTCAAAATGGTGAGTTTTGCACCTACGTGCTCAAGGTGAAGGCGAGCAACTTCCTCGTCAAGATGCTTTGGCAAGCGGTAAACGCCAACCTCGTACTGCTTCGACCACAATTCCATTTGTGCCAATGTCTGGTTTGTAAACGAGTTGCTCATCACAAACGAAGGGTGGCCTGTGGCACAGCCGAGGTTTACAAGACGGCCTTCTGCCAACAATATGATAGAGTGTCCGTCAGGGAAATAGTAGCGGTCAACCTGTGGCTTTATGTTCTCGCACCTTATGCCTGGGAATGCCTGCAACTGGGCAACCTGAATCTCGTTGTCGAAGTGGCCAATGTTGCATACAATTGACTGGTCTTTCATCTTTTCCATATGGTCGATGCGAATGATGTCGCAGTTGCCGGTAGTTGTAACGTAGATGTCGCCAAGTGGCAAGGCATCTTCAACAGTGGTGACCTCAAAGCCTTCCATTGCGGCCTGCAGTGCGCATATTGGGTCAACCTCGGTTACAAGCACACGTGCGCCATAACTGCGCATGCTTCGTGAGCATCCCTTGCCAACGTCGCCGTAACCGCAAACGACAACAACCTTGCCTGCAAGCATGATGTCGGTGGCACGCTTGATGCCGTCGGCCAACGACTCACGACAGCCGTACAGGTTGTCAAATTTAGACTTGGTTACAGAGTCGTTTACATTAAATGCCGGGAAGAGCAGTTTCTTGCTCTCCATCATCTGGTACAGGCGGTGAACGCCGGTGGTTGTCTCCTCGCTCACGCCACGGATGTCCTTAATCATGCGGCTCCAGAAAGTGTTGTCTTCGGCAAGCGTCTGCTTCAGGCTCTTCAGAAGTTCAATCTCATCTTGCGCTGTAACCTTGACATCCAAAACCGATGGATTTTTTTCTGCTTCCACGCCCTTGTGTATCATAAGTGTGGCGTCGCCACCATCGTCAACAATCAGGTTCGGGCCCTTGCCTCCGTCGAAAGTCAGTGCGGCTTTGGTGCACCACCAATACTCGGCCAGATTCTCACCCTTCCAGGCAAAGACAGGAATGCCCATGTCGGCAATGGCCGCTGCGGCATGGTCTTGAGTAGAGAATATGTTGCAACTTGCCCAACGTACCTCAGCGCCCAGAGCGTGCAATGTCTTGATAAGGACGGCTGTCTGGATTGTCATGTGGAGCGAACCGGTGATTCGTGCGCCTTTAAGAGGTTTCTTGTCGCCGTATTTGGCACGAAGAGCCATCAGGCCCGGCATCTCGCGTTCAGCAAGGTCTATTTCCTTCCGGCCGAAATCGGCCAAATTGATGTCTGCAACTTTGTATGCAGGAAAATGATTTGTCATTTTATAGATTTTTTAAAGATTTGTTTTCCACTATTTTGATGCTTTCCAGAAGTGTGTTGTCGATATTCTGGTAGATAGGATAGAAGCCGTCGTTGTCGATTACGTTTCGGGCAATGAGAGCCATAATCTGCGTCTCGATAATCTGGCGTGAAGCCTTTATCCCTTTTGAGTCGCGGGCAATGCCCTGTGTTTCGGCGTAGGCCACAAACTGCTCGAAGATGTTTTCCTTCTTAAGATATGTCACAAATTCATCTGGTTTGGTAAATTTTGATAACGTGACACGGTTTCTGTCAGTGTATTCAAGGCAGAACTGATACTCGCAACCCTTGCGGTTAATTTTGTTGTAATAGTCGGAAATGCCGAATGTGTCGGCCGGAATGAAGATGTCTGGCATGATGCCTCCACCGCCGTAAACCGTCTTGCCGCCAGATGTCACATAGCGAAGCGTGTCGATAAAATGTATG
>CALCFP010000224.1 GCA_937900725.1 uncultured Bacteroidota bacterium
TGCTTTATATGATGCTGGATACGAAAAACTTTACCCGCACGACGGGGGAGCGCACCTTCTCCGCCGCGCTCTATCTGCGGGGCGTGGGAGCAAACCCGAGCGACGCGCAGACGCTGTTCAAAAGCAAGCCCACACGTCAACTGGTGAACGACTTGCTACCACGCAATGAATTCGGAATCAGCATTACAAATTGCCAATTCACAGGCGATCCGCGTTCGATATCAACATTTGCCACAACAAGCAAAATGTTGCCAATCAAGTCGGGTATAATAATGAGTACTGGCATAGCCTCTTGGGACGGCTACCCCAACGATTCTGGCAGTTCAGGATGCGGAATGTTCACACCTGGCGACAAACGGCTCGAGATGATTGCCGGCGCTTATACAACCGATGCAGCAATTCTTGAAATTGAATTCGTAGCCAACTCCGACTCCATATCTTTCGAGTATTTTTTTGCTTCGGAAGAATACCCTGAGTTTGTAAACAAAGGCGTGAACGACGTGTTCGCATTTTTTATTGAAGGCCCAGGCTACGAAACTGCCAGCAACATCGCCGTTTTGCCGACAACAGGCGAAGCCATCTCAGTTGACAACATCAATCACAGGCACAATCCTGAATTCTACATTTCCAATCAGACGTGGACCGGTTATTTTGCAGAAAACACCAACGATCTGGCAAGCCTGTTTCAATACGACGGAATGACCACCATACTTACAGCCAAGGCAAAGACAAGGCCATACGCCATTTACAAACTGACTTTGGCTATATCCGATGTGGGCGACAATGTCTATGATTCCGGAGTATTCATCAAGTCTCGTTCGCTAAAAAGCATCGGGAAACTCCAGCCAATAGGGCCATACCTGAAATCGGAAATTGAAAAGAGGAAGAACATGATTGGCTTCGACCGAATACGCATAATTGGAGACACAGTGGGCTTTGACAAAGTAGTACATTTCGACTTTAACTCATATGACATACTGCCAGAAGACACAACCTCGCTAAACGAGATTGCAGATGTACTGACACTATTCTTCGATGCCAAACTCAAACTTGTAGGACATACCGATGACGTTGGCACTGACGAATACAACATCGACTTAAGTATGAAGCGAGCAGAGTCTGTTGCCACCTACCTTAAGAGTCACGGAATCCGCAAATCAAGAATTACAACAGACGGCAAGGGCAAACGCTCTCCAGTCACAAAAGACCAGTCAGACGCCGGACGACGAAAGAACCGTAGGGTTGAATTTTTGATTTACAAAGACAATGCTGAAGGCAACAAATAGTACAACAAGCCACTAACATTCTGCATATTCCGAAAAAGAAAAGAAAAAAGTTGTTTTACGTCGAGAAATAGAATAACTTTGAATGTTTTGGAATAAAGTCATGACACCATTATTAATAAATAGTACAATTGCCACTCCACAAGTCACACTAAACAAAGACTCAGGCATCTTCAGAATTGAAGGAATATCTCGGCCAGAAAATGTTTTGGCTTTCTACGACCCCATTTTTATATGGTTTGACGAATATCTAAAAACGCCAAACAAAGAAACTGTAATCGAGTTCGTATTAAGTTACCACAATTCGTCATCAGCAAAAATCATTTGCAAATTGCTAAACAAGTTAGAACCTCACTACAAAAAAGGCACTGATATTCAAATAAAATGGTACTACAAAGAGACTGACGAAGACATACTGGAAGCAGGCGAAGACTACAAATCGCTGGTAGAAATTCCTTTCGAGATAATCAAACTTTAACATGAAAAGCATAATAACAACGCCTAATGCGCCACAAGCCATTGGGCCATATAGTCAAGCCGTTGAAGCCAACGGTTTTTTGTTTGTATCAGGACAGATACCTATTGTACCCGCAACTGGCCAAATGCCCGAAGGCATCGAAGCTCAAACCGAACAGACTTTGCGCACCGTTGGCGCAATACTTAAAGCCGCAGGCCTTGACTACTGCAACGTTGTGAAAACCACCGTGATGCTGAAAAGCATTGCCGACTTTGGCGCGATGAACGGCATCTACGCCAAATACTTCACAACAGACTGCCCAGTTCGCGCAGCCTTTGAAGTTGGCAACCTGCCTAAAAACGCACTTGTTGAAATTGAAGTGATTGCAGAAACGATTTAGTCCCGATGACTATCGGGATTTAGGATTTAGGATTTAGGATTTTTGATTTTTAATTTATCTGATATTTAATCATATACCAACATATGAAACCTATAGTGAGTATAATCATGGGCAGCACATCGGATATGCCGGTAATGGAGAAAGCCGCCCAGTTTTTTGACAGCATGGAGATTCCATTTGAGATGAACGCCCTTTCGGCACACCGCACTCCTACTGAAGTTGAACAATTTGCAAAAGAGGCCAAAGGCCGCGGAATAAAGGTGATTATTGCAGGCGCTGGAATGGCGGCCGCACTGCCTGGCGTGATCGCGGCAAACACAACCGTTCCTGTCATTGGCGTGCCTATCAAGGGCATGCTCGACGGATTGGACGCCATGCTCTCAATTATAATGATGCCTCCTGGCATTCCAGTCTCAACCGTTGGCGTAAACGGCGCACAAAACGCCGCAATACTTGCCGCCGAAATGCTTGCCCTCGCCGACTCCGACCTCGACAAGAAACTGACCGCCTACAAGGAAGGCCTAAAGGAGAAGATTGTCAAGGCCAACGCTGAACTGAAGGAAGTGAAATTCAAGTTCAAGACGAACTAGAAACTTGCGGTAACGATACCGACTGCATAACAGAAGCCATGCTTAATATTTAGCGTGGCTTTTTTGTACATCCAAATTCCAGAGATGACAAGTTGGGAACAAGACAAGTTGCCTGCCTTCAACCTAGTAGGGACACTTTGAATGTGTCCGAACGTGCCAGAAATCATTTATGGTGGGTTCTATAAATTGATTTCAAAGGATTTTGGATTTTGTCTTGAGCAGATTGCTGTGCGGAATAAGGGAGCAATGCGGGCATTGTGACCGACTGACGAACAGCAAGATGCCAAGAGAAAACCAAAAGACTTGAAAAGTTCATATCGTCCATTTTGTTATGTTCATGTTTCAAACGGTGAATTTATGGAATTCACCTTATGTAGAAACGCGACTAATAGCATCCAGCAACGAACACCCGCCGTTTCAAAATTCATAATTGAAAAGCGTTGCCATTTGACAATTCAACAAATCAGGCTTCAAGCCTTGACTGACAAGGCTTAGATTCATAAAATTCCTAATCGTCGGCAAATATCATTTTTAATCTTATATTTGTGTGTTCAACTTGCAGATGCCCTTTGGGCGGAAGGGGTGAACAGACATATTTGAAGCGTTTTATTGCGCTTTGTTCTTGGTTTAGTGAAACTTCACAAATTTCAGATAAGACACAAGACAAGGCAATGATGGAATGCCTGTGGGTTGATTGTATCTATTGGAATACAACACGTGTGTTGTATGGCTGATATGTACATACAATACGCGTGGGCTTCTGCGTTGCTCGTTTTTGTTTTATCGGGCATGCGAAGGCCTTACTAAGCGGGACGAGTGAAATACAGACTCTCACGCTTTTTTTATGCCTTGCCCGAAAAAAACAATTTAATTAGCCATGAGAGGCTGGCTAAATAAAGATGTGATTATGTGATGAAACAAAAACTGTTTTTCTTGACATTTGCGTTAACGGCGTTTTCTAACACGCAAGCGTATGATTTTCAAGTTGACGACTTGTGTTACAACATTACTAGCGACACCGAACCTTATACAGTTAAGGTGGCACCCGGAGACGGATATTATAGATTGGAAGTAATCGAAATTCCCGAAACAGTAGAAAACGGAGGTAAAACGTATTCGGTGACAAGCATTGGCACGTTTGCGTTCGAGGGTTGCAGTGGCTTGACCTCAGTCACCATTCCAAACTCGGTGACAAGCATTGGCTCGGATGCGTTCCAGAATAGTGGCTTGACCTCGGTAACCATTCCAAATTCGGTCACAAGCATTGGCGATTGGGCGTTCTTTCGTTGCAGTGGCTTGACATCGGTAACCATTCCTAATTCGGTCACAAGCATTGGTCGTTATGCGTT
>CALCFP010000225.1 GCA_937900725.1 uncultured Bacteroidota bacterium
CTGCACGCGTTTGTGCCGACAAGGAAGGCTACAAATCATTCATCATCCCCGACAACGTAGGTGGCCGTTTCAGCGTGCTGACGCCTGTCGGCCTGTTGCCGATTGCCATTGCAGGATTTGACATTGCGCAACTTGTAAAGGGCGCATCTGATATGGAAAAGTCAACTACTGCCGACATCGATTTTGAGAAGAATCCGTCGGCGATATACGCATCGGTGCGTAACGCATTGTATAAGAAAGGGAAAACTGTCGAAATAACAGCCAACTACAATCCAAAGTTGCACTTTTTTGCTGAATGGTGGAAGCAACTTTACGGCGAGAGCGAGGGAAAGGAGCAGAAGGGCATCTTCCCTGCAAGTGTCGATTTTACATCCGACCTGCATAGTATGGGACAGTATATACAGCAAGGCCAGCGTTGCCTTTTCGAGACTGTGATATCTATCGATAAGCCTGATTCCGACCTGCAGATACCTTCCGACAGCGCAAATCTTGACGGGCTTAACTTCTTGGCAGGTAAGCATATCGACCAGGTGAACAAGATGGCCGAACTTGGAACCATTTTGGCTCACGTCGATGGCGGTGTGCCTAATATCCGCATCTCAATCCCTGAACTTAGCGCATACTATCTTGGCCAGTTGATATATTTCTACGAGATGGCTTGTGGCATTTCGGGCTACATTCTTGGCGTCAATCCGTTTGACCAGCCAGGTGTCGAAGCATACAAGAAGAATATGTTCGCGTTGCTCGACAAGCCAGGCTACGAGGCTGAATCAAAGGCTATCAAGGAAAAACTGAAATAACGTTGTTTGGCGTAAAATAAAAAATCCGTAGCCTTGACGACTACGGATTTTTTTTGCTTTATGCTTTATTTTAAAGCCTGTCCAAGTCTGCTTTCAGTTTCTCGCGGTCGAGTTGCTGACCAATAAACACAATCTTTATCATCTTGTCGCCGTACTCTTCGTCCCAATCGTTGCGCAACTCTTCGCTTTGCGCAAGCAGTTGCTTCTGTTCTTCAATTGGTGCGGTGCAAATCCATTGTCCAGCCTTGACAAGTTTCTTTTGGGTGCCAGCCTGGTCGAACATATACGACATTTCGGAGTCGTCGCTGAAGTAGCATATTCCCTTGCTACGGATGATGTTTGCGGGCCATTTTTCGTTGACATAAGTCTCGAACTTGGTGTATGCAAATGCCTTTCGGCGATAGTAGACATAAGTGCCGATGCCGTATTCCTCGGTTTCGCCTTCATCTTCTTCCTCTTCGCCTTTTTCAAGTTCGGCAATCCATCCAGCCGACATCATAGCCTTGTCGATGTCGAATTGCTTTGCGTTGACAATCTTGTTGAAGTCGAATTCAGAGTAGTTGGTCTCGATTATTTCGGCGGTAGGCTGAAGTTTCTTTATTACAGCGCGGATAACCTTAAGTTCGTCTTCGCTCACTTCGGCAACCTTGTTCAGTATGATAACGTTGCAGAACTCAATCTGTTGGATGAGAAGGTTTTCTATATCTTCGTCGTCGATGTTGTTTCTTGTCAAATCGTTGCCACAGGCAAATTCCTTGGCCATGCGCAACGCATCTACAACAGTTGCGATGCAGTCGAGTCGGCACGGCGACGGCTGATTGTATTTGTTTGCGTAGTCCGATATCGCGGTTATTGTCTGTGCAATAGGCAGAGGCTCGCAGATGCCACTTGCTTCAATCACAATATAGTCGAACTTGCCAGTGCTTGTGATGCCTGTTATTTGGTCTATGAGGTCGGTCTTGAGCGTACAGCAGATGCAACCGTTGCTCAATGCGACAAGGCTGTCGTCTTTCTTGTTTACAAAACCGCCTTTCTGTATAAGCGATGCATCGACATTGATTTCGCCAATGTCATTTACTATTACGGCTATCTTCAACCCTTGGTTGTTTGCCAAAATCTTGTTTAGCAATGTAGTCTTGCCACTTCCCAAATATCCTGTTAACAGGGTGATAGGTACAATTTTGCTCATTTCTTGTCGATTTTTGTTTCAGATTGCAGAAATACAAAAAAATAGTGTAACGAATCCAAAAAAAAAGCAACGGCTTGGCACATTTGTAAATTGCATTGCTTGCCGTTCCAAAACTGATATTTATCATTATTTGATATGCATTGACCGACACGTGGCGAAAAAAAGCGCGCGCGGATTTTTAGTATCTTTGCCACGAATAATTTTGCAATGAGATTGCTGAAAAACATATTGATGATATTCTGCCTATTGCTGTGCATTGTCTCGTGCAGGCAAAAAAACGAGTCGGTGACGAGCCGTTCGTATGACCTTGACGCAATAACGTCCAGAGGAAAACTTGTCGCCCTGACCGATTATAACTCAATAAGTTATTTCATATATCGCGGTACCCCGATGGGATATCAGTATGAATTGCTGAAGGATTTGGCAAATACGCTTGAACTTGATTTGGAAATAAAGGTGTCGAATAATCTGGAGAAGGATTTTGACGACCTTGTTAATCATAATGTCGATTTGCTGGCTATAAACCTGACCGTCACGGCCGAACGGCAAAAAATTATGAACTTCACTTTGCCGATAATGGAAACACGGCAAGTGCTTGTGCAGTTGTCGGAAAGCCAGCGCAAGAAGAACGA
>CALCFP010000226.1 GCA_937900725.1 uncultured Bacteroidota bacterium
GAATTGTTATCAAGTCGGCTGAAGATTTTGCTTTGTCAATCTCAACACATTCCGCACTGTCGGCAATATACTTCATGTTTCCTAAAATAGTGTTGAGAGTGTCAATGCTTGTGTACATAGACGAACTCCGAAGTGTCTTGTTTTCAGAAGAATACGGAGTTGGAACGATGCCAATGTTTTCGCGTTCAAAATATTTTGACGCCGTGCCACACAGTTTGTTGTATTGGTCGCGGATTTCAACAGTCAAGAAATACTTGCCAGCGGGCAGTTTCTTTATGTCGATTTCCTTTAGGAACTGATAGTAGTTCAGTGCGTTAATGGTTGTGGTTGACGAGTGGTTGGCCATTGTCTTTTGTGTGTAGGCATCCTTGATGCAGGTATAGACATTGCATTTGCCAAGTCCGTCGAGTTCGTTTGCCACATTGTAGAATTCAACATAGAAACGTAGGAATTCAATTTCGGCAGGCAAGATGCATTTCCCGTAAGGAATGCATTCAAATCCGTTTTTCAGATTGATAGTGCGTTCAAGCGTTGGATTGAAACTCTCAAGCAATTCAATGCCGCTCAAGGCGATTTGTTTTTGTGGAATGTCAACGGCAATTATCTCGTGCCTTTCAATGGTTTTCTTCAATGAGTCGGGCGCATTCAAGTCCTTGATTCTTAACTCGAAATTATAAATGCCTTGTGGTATGAATATTCGCTGTACGTCAGTAAAGTCGGGGAAAACGTCGGTTGTGTCGGGGAGAGGCGGATTGCCAACTACAAAATGCCTGAATTCAACCAGGTCATCGGCGTTCTTGAACACCATTGTAACGTCAATCTTTGATTCCAAATTGACGTCGTTTACTGTGTAATTTACAGTCTTGCCGTCAATTACCAGATAAGTCTCAATGTACGAACGCTTGTCAACAAGCATATACGATGAATAGTCGAAACTCGCGATAAGTTGTTGGCAATTGGCGTATAAACTGGCCAAAACGGCAATTGCGGTCAAAAATGTCTTTTTCATTAGAATGTTTTTAGCGTGTAAATATAGCAAAGGTTTGTCAGTTTGGATTTTGCTGTTATTTCATTTTATCTTTTAGCAGATTCAGCATATAAGTGAAAACGCCAGGGGTGGCTGCAAGTATTTCACCGCCAAATATGTAGTTGTTTCCACCTGTATAGTCGCTGACATTGGCGCCTGCCTGTTGGGCAATGAATGCGCCAGCGGCGACATCCCAAGGGTTGAGGCCATATTCAAAGTATCCGTCAAACCGGCCGCAAGCAACGTAGGCCAAGTCGGAAGCGGCTGAACCAGTACGGCGAATGCCTTGCGAGTGAAGTACAATTTCCCTGACTGTTTCTATGTGACCGTCAAGACGTGCATATTTGCTTATGGGAAAACCTGTTACAATCAGACTTTGCTCTATGTTGGGTGTTTTTGATGCAAATATCTGCTTTTGGTTGCAAAATGACTTTCCTTCGCCGTATGAGTAAAAAAGTTCATCTCTGCCAAGTTCATACACAATGCCTAATACAGTCTGGCACTTGTACTGCAAGGCCACGCTTATTGCAAATGGATAGACATTGTGCAGGAAATTTGTTGTGCCGTCGAGAGGGTCGATAATCCAAATGTAGTCTTCGGTTGTATGGCCGGCCGTGTTTTCCTCTACAAGGAATCCGCTTCCTGGCAGAATCTTGCCCAAACCTTCTACCAGCATCTTTTCCGAGCCTTTGTCAACATACGACACGTAATCGTGAAGTCCCTTGTTCTCAATTTTACTCTCATCAAATTGGGCGCGTTGTTCCTTGATGAATTTGCCAACTTGCCTTACAACTTCTATTGCCTTTTGTGCTATTTGTTCCATAATTATTTAAGGTGGGTAATGGATTGATTTCGAGAGATTTTTGAATTTTTATCGAGTGGATTTATGGACGGAAGGAGGATACAGTGCGGGCACTGTTGACGACTGACACCCATAAAGATACCGATAAAAAACAAAAAGCGCCGAAAAGTTCATATTGCCCATTTTGTTATTTTTGTTTTTCAAACGGTGAATTTATAGAACTCACCTATATTTATATCTGCGTAAAACCTGTTAAATCAGTGTCATCAGCGTTCTAAACGCATAAAACGGATACATAAAATTATGGCAGACAATTATCTAGAAAAGCATTACGAGGAGTATGAGGCCAAAAAGGCGGCTTGGGAAAAGGCTAAAAAACTAGGCAAGTACAAGCCCAAAAAGGCACAGAAGACCGACTTGAACCAACAGCGCAACGAGCAGCGTCTTGAGGCTCTGTGATTTTGTATGTAACAAACAAATTTTCAGCAATATGAATGCAACGGCATTGAAAACACGTCTGATAGTGATGAATTTCCTCATTTTCGCAGTTTGGGGAGCCTATCTTTGTTCTTTGGGAGTATATCTTGGCGGTATTGGAATGGGTGTCAATATTGGCTCGTTTTTCGCCATACAGGGCATTGTGTCGCTTTTTATGCCTGCCTTGATGGGCATTGTAGCCGACAAATGGATTCCTGCCCAAAAACTATTGGGAATTTGCCACGGCCTTGCGGCTTTGTTTATGGCGTTGGCAGGTTATATGGGTATGAAATACGGCGATTCCGTTACGTTTGGCCAGTTGTTCCCGTTTTATGCCATTAGCGTGGCGTTCTTTATGCCGACAATAGCACTTGGCAATTCGGTGTCGTACAATGCATTGACCAAAGGCGGGCTTGACACCGTAAGGGACTATCCGCCGATTCGTGTCTTTGGCACAATAGGTTTCATTGTCTCAATGTGGATTGTCGACTTGACAGGATTCAAGAACAACTATATGCAGATGTTCGTATCGTCGGCGTGGGGCGTTTTGCTTGCCTTGTATTCGTTCACGTTGCCCGATTGCCCCGTAAGCAAAGGCAAGTCTGGCGCATCGATAGTCGAGGCATTGGGTTTGCGTGCGTTTACATTGTTCAAGGACAGCAAGATGTGCCTGTTCTTCATTTTCTCGTTCCTTTTGGGAATGTGCCTGCAAGTGACAAACGGCTTCGCGGGAACGTTTTTGGGCGATTTCGGCAAGAATCCTGCGTATGCCGACACATTCGCCGTTCAGCACAATATAATGTTGAGTTCGCTTTCGCAGATATCGGAGACTCTGTGCATCTTGCTTATACCGTTTTTCCTTAAGCGTTTCGGCATAAAGAAGGTGATGCTGATATCAATGTTTGCGTGGTTTTTCAGGTTCGGGTTCTTCGGGCTTGGCAATCCCGACAATGGCGTATGGCTGTTTGTCCTGTCTATGATTGTGTACGGCGTGGCGTTCGATTTCTTCAACATAAGTGGCTCGTTGTTTGTAGAGCAGAACACTGATGAAGGCATACGCTCGAGCGCACAAGGTGTATTTATGATGATGACCAATGGATTAGGAGGAACAATTGGTTCATTATGTGCAGGAGCAATTGTAAATCATTATGTTTATAATCCACAACAGGCAGATCCAAATTTTGAT
>CALCFP010000227.1 GCA_937900725.1 uncultured Bacteroidota bacterium
TTTTATTTCTTAGAAATCTGATGATTGATTATTAGCTTAATATTTACTTAGTTATGAGTCAATCACTCTTAAATCATTTTCTTAATCTTAACATATTAAATATAAATCCTATGGATTGTGAATCATATTTGTTTCTCTTATGATATTATTATATTCTTCATTGCTAAAAAATAATTTGTAGAATTTCAGTCCTTTATGTTCGTCAAAGCCTTTTTCTATGTAGTCGGGGTTTGAGTGGACGTAGATGTGGAAATTCTTGTCGAGTTTTATCACGCTCCTGAAATATTTCTTGCCTTTTTTCAGTGCTTCGCCCGAAATCTCGAATTGGTCAACTGGCGACAGCGCCTTCTCCGCTTCAAATTTTTGCTTGTAGTCTTCAAAGCGTTCGCTGACAGCGTCGTTGCCGATGACTTCGTTCTTGAACTGCTCGCTGTCGAAGAACGGGTTCGTGTTGAAGTATTGTTCGGCCCGTTTCATAAAAGTCACCTGGTCGGCTTTGTCCACCTTGTTCTGTGTTGTCAGCACGTCCTGACTGAAGTTTTTGCAGATGTCGAACAGTTGGTTTGTCTGGTAATATTCGTTTTCGCGCGGCATTACGTTAAGGAAACTGTCGCGCCAGTACATTGCCTCGTCGCCGCGGTTTGTGCTGTCGACAATGGCTACCTGATAGCCTGTTTCGCGGTCGATATCGAATATGAGGCATCCTTTGTCGAGTTTCTTTATGTTGATGCCGTTCTCGTATTCAACGTCGTAATTGTCACCCTGTTGGCACACTTTAATATATGTGTCTTTGTTCTCTGACTTGAAAATGCCTATGGCGTCAACAAGTTGGTCGTCGATGCGGATGTTGCAGAAATACGTCATATAGAACTCGCCTGTCTTTATCTTCTGGTTGTTCGATTTCTCGTACAGGAGCCAGGCAAGGTTGGTCGATTGCTGATAGAATTGGGTTGGATCGTCAAATATTTGACTTGCAGCATTGTAAACCTCGTTCATTTGAAGGTCGGTATTGTGCACGAACCCATAAAAGTACTCGGTCTTGAAATGTGACAGAAAGTAGGTTTTCAGTATGTCTTCGGCTGTCTCATCGGTAATGTTTGTCGTGTTTTTTGAAAGACGCACGCCTTGTTCCTCTGGACGACTGCCAATGCTATGAACAACTATTTGATTAAGAATGACTTCGCTATAATCTATCATAGTAATATTCTTTTCCTGCTTAAAAATGCAAATGTAATGTAAAAGTTGTCGGTTGGGTAATTCTATTCCTTAAAAACTAAATAAGTTTTTGAACGACTTATGTTATCTTTTTCTTGTTGCCGGATATTCGTGTGGGTCGCCGTCTCAAATGTTTCTTTCATACATACTACATTGCTAAAAAATGTATATTGCCGTTGTTTGAAAATCTTATCAAGATGAATTGCAAAATTTTAATAATCAGTAGTATGTCAATGCTTTTAGGTGCTTGTGCGAGTGAGAATAACCCGTTTTTTGAAGAGTATTCGACGCCGTTTGGCGTGCCGCCTTTTGATAAAATAAAGACTGAGCATTATATGCCTGCCTTTGAAGAAGGCATCAGGCAGGAGTCGGCCGAGATTGAGGCCATAGCCGACAATCCCGAAAAACCAACGTTCCAGAACACCATTGAGGCAATGGCAAATACTGGCAAGTTGCTGAACCGTGTCTCGGGCGTGTTCTACAACCTGCGTTCGGCCGATACAAACGACGACCTTGACACCATCGCGCAAAAGGTTTCGCCTATGATGTCTGCGCATTCCGATAATATAAAACTTAACAGCAAACTTTTCCAGCGTGTAAAGACCGTTTACGAAATGCGCGATTCCATCGAGTTGAACGATGAACAGAAACGCCTGCTCGAGTATACATACAAGTCGTTTGTAAGAAACGGAGCCGAACTTGGCGAATCGCAAAAGGCCCGCCTTCGCGAGATAAACACGGAGTTGGGACTGCTCGACCTGAAGTTCAGCGCAAACGTGTTGGCCGAAACAAACTCCTATAAAAAATGGATTGACGACGAATCGCTACTTGCAGGCCTGCCACAAGGTGTAAAGGATGCCGCCGCCGAGGAGGCAAAAAGGGCAGGACAGCCTGGCAAGTGGCTTTTTACGCTTCATAAGCCCAGTTTCATCCCTGTGCTTCAGTATTGCGACAACCGCGAATTGCGCAAGGATTTGCTAATAGCATATTCAATGCGTGGCAACAACAACAACGCCAACGACAACAAATCGGTAATCAACCAGACTATGCGCCTGCGTGTTGAGATGGCCAAATTGTTTGGATACGAAAATCCTGCCGATATGATTCTTGAAACATCAATGGCCAAAAACTCGAAGGCCGTTATGGATTTCCTTCCAACCGTTTGGGAACCGTCGCTCAAGCAGGCTAAAAAAGAGGCTGCCGAACTGCAGCGACTTATGGATGCCGAGGGAAAAGGTGAGAAACTCGAGGCTTGGGACTGGTGGTATTATGCCGAAAAACTGCGCATGCAGAAATACAACATCGACGAGGAGGCGCTGAAGCCGTATTTCAAACTCGAGAATGTCCGTCAGGGCGCATTCGATTTGGCGTCAAGACTTTATGGCCTGAAATTCGAAAAACTTGAGGGCATGCCAGTCTACAATCCTGATGTGGAAGTGTTCAAGGTGAGCGATTCCGACGGTTCGCTGGTGGGCATCTTCTATGGCGATTATTTCCCGCGTGCAGGCAAGGGTGCTGGCGCTTGGATGAACAACATTAGGGAGCAGTATGTGGAGAACGGCGTCGATGTGCGTCCTATTATTATTAATGTCTGCAACTTTACGAAGCCTACAGCCGATAAGCCTTCGTTGCTGACTATGGACGAGGTTGAGACACTATTCCACGAGTTCGGACACGCTCTGCACGGATTCCTTTCGAGATGCACATACAGCAGACTTTCAGGAACAAACGTGCCACGCGATTTTGTCGAGATGCCGTCGCAGTTGATGGAAAACTGGTGCTATGAGCCCGAAGTGATGCGTACTTATGCAAAACACTATATTACTGGCGAGGTTATTCCCGATTCGCTTATCGAGAGCCTTCAGCGTGCAAGCACCTTCAATCAAGGCTTTGTAATGACTGAACTTCTGTCGGCGACAATTCTTGATATGGACTACCATTTGCTGACAAATGCAGATACCATTGATGTAGAGGCGTTTGAAAAAGCCTCAATGGAACGTATGGGAATGATTCCGGAGATAATTGTCCGCTACCGCAGCACCAATTTCAGTCACATATTCACTACAGGGTATGAGGCTGGATATTACAGCTACACTTGGGCCGCTGTTCTCGATGCCGACGTGTTTGCCGCATTCAAGGAGACTGGCGACGTGTTCAATAAGGAAGTCGCCACTAGCCTTCGCAAGAACATTCTTGAACGAGGCTATACCGATGACCCGATGACTCTTTATGTCAATTTCCGCGGACATCAGCCAGACCCTGCCAACCTGTTGCGCAAAAAGGGGTTTATTGAATAGATTAGTACCGCACGGCATACAAAAAAGGCTTCAGCCGTCAGGTTGAAGCCTTTTTTGCATATTGTGAGAAACTGTTATTACCACAATTTTTCAGGATATACGCCTTGTTTTACCAATTCGGCGATTTTTGCCATTGTCGATGGCTTGTCTTCCTTGTAGGTTACGCCGAACCAGGTTGAGTTGGCAGGCAGCACTTTTGTCTTTACCTTGCCTTCCTTCATAAGGTCGTCAACCACAAACGGAATGTAGAATTCCGATTTAGGATTTGATGCGTTTGCCTTCAGGAATGCGGTGAACTTCTCTTCAAGATGCTTGAACAGGTTGGGAGCGAAGCCCCAGAAGTTCATTGACACAGGGACATTCTCGTCAAGTTCGGTTTCTGCGCCATTCTCGGTGAAGACTATTTTGCCATTGGCCTTGCGCTCTATGCTTGTGCGTTCCTTTATGTCGGTCAGGAATCCGTCGGCGTCGGCCGAGCAGATGCCGCGTGCTACTGTTCCGAACTCAGACAATGTCTTGTTCAGTTGGTATCCGTTCATTGCGTAAACCGATTCCGAAACACCGCTTGTAAGAAAATCCGCCATCACTTTGAAGGCGTTGGCACCGTAAAAGTCGTCGGCGTTGATGACGGCAAAAGGCTCTTTTATCACGTCTTTTGCCATAAGAATGGCGTGGCCGGTTCCCCAAGGCTTTGTGCGGTCGGCTGGAATCTCGAATCCTGCAGGGATGTTGTCAAGGTCTTGATATACCAGTTCAACGTCAATCTTGCCTTCGAGTTTGCTTATGAACATGTCGCGGAATTCGTTCTCGAAACTGCGGCGAATTACAAACACGACCTTGCCGAATCCTGCTCTGGCTGCGTCAAATACGGAGTAGTCCATAATTGTCTCGCCCGATGTTCCAAGGTGGTCGAGTTGCTTCAGACCGCCATAGCGGCTGCCCATGCCAGCAGCCAATACCAAAAGTGTAGGTTTCATATTACAATTTTTTACTTGATTCGAATTTTTGGGCAAAGTAACAAACATAAGTCGATTGCTACAAACGGAAAATAAAAAAGCCCTGCATTTTGTTGCAAGGCTTCGGAAGTGGGCGCTGAGGGATTCGAACCCCCGACCCTCTGCTTGTAAGGCAGATGCTCTGAACCAGCTGAGCTAAGCGCCCGATTTGTTTAGAACTTGTTGCTTTGTTTCTCAAAAGCGATGCAAATGTACGGCAATTTTTGATTCGTGCAAGTGTATGAATGAAAAAAAATATCGAAATTTTCGAGTTTGAAAATAATACACAGATTGACAGGTATATGCACTTGAAAATATTTTGGCATCACGCATTATTATTAATTGGAAGATGGTGCGAAATGGCAAAATCGAACCGTAATAGTGGCAAACTACATAGATTTGTCTCGAAACTTTCACCATAAATCATTACATTTGTGTCCGATTTTTTAGTTCGCAACTATTTTAACATTGTCACTATGGATTCAAAAATCGGGTTCGATAACAACAAGTATATCAGTCTTCAATCGGCTCACATTGCCGAGCGTATCGAGAAGTTCGGTAACAAACTATATCTTGAAATAGGAGGAAAATTGTTTGGCGATTATCACGCTTCACGCGTGTTGCCAGGTTTCCAGCCCGATTCCAAATTGCAGATGTTGCTTGAGTTGAAAGACAAGATTGAGGTGATTGTGGCAATCAATGCCGAAGATATCGAGTCGAACAAGATTCGCGCAGACTACGGCATAACATACGATGAGGATGTGCTTCGTCTAATCGACGTGTTCCGCGGTGTAGGCCTATATGTCGGTAGCGTGTGCCTGACAAAATTCAACGATCAGCCTTTAGCCGTACGTTTCGAGAAAAAACTGAAAAGCCTTGGTATCGCAGCCTATCGCCATTATCGCATCGATGGTTACCCGAACAATGTGGAGTTTATCGTTTCCGACAATGGGTACGGCAAGAACCAGTACATTGAGACAACACGTCCGTTGGTTGTGGTTACTGCTCCGGGGCCAGGTAGTGGCAAATTGGCAGTGTGTCTGTCGCAATTGTATCACGAGCACAAGCGTGGCATTGACGCAGGTTACGCAAAGTTCGAGACATTCCCTATTTGGAATATTCCTTTGAAGCACCCAATCAATTTGGTTTACGAGGCTGCCACTGCCGATTTGAACGACGTCAACATAATCGACTCTTTTCATTTGGCAGCGTATGGCGTATCGGCTGTGAACTATAACCGTGACGTTGAGGCGTTCTCTGTGCTGAATGCCACATTCGAGATGATATATGGCAGCAGTCCATACAAGAGCCCAACCGATATGGATGTGAATATGATTGGCA
>CALCFP010000228.1 GCA_937900725.1 uncultured Bacteroidota bacterium
TCCAAAACACAGCAATCTACATCCTTGAATACGACAAAGACTACACTGTCAAGAAGACAGCATCGTATCCTGAAAAGTGATTTCGGTTACTGTTCCAGGCTGAAAAGCAATAAGCACTCTGATTCTCCCGTGAAAAATCATTTGACGGGCGTAAATGAATGTGAAACATCAACCCATTGTGTTTTAAGCAAAAAACGTAAAAAGACCGCAACAGGCTAGAAACTGCACTTAAAATGCTACTTTTGTACGCTTACGATTGGCTTTATGCCTATTTTGAGTTGAATTATATAAACATAAATATTATAAAATGCTGTTTGATTTAGAGATGATTGAGCAATTCTACAAGGAATTGCCGGCAAAAGTAGCCGAAGCACGCAAGATGCTTGGCCGCCCAATGACATTAAGTGAGAAAATCCTATATGCGCACCTCTCGACAGAGGCCGAAAAGAAAATTTACGCACGAGGCTCTGAATATGCACTGTTTGCGCCAAACCGCGTAGCAATGCAGGACGCAACAGCCCAAATGGCACTGCTACAGTTTATGAACGCAGGCAAGAACAAGACTATGGTGCCTTCAACCGTTCACTGCGACCACTTGATACAAGCCAATGTTGGTGCCGAAAAGGACCTTGACGTGGCTCTTGGACAAAACAAGGAGGTGTATGACTTCCTTCGCAATGTGGCCGCAAAATACGGAATAGGATTCTGGAAGCCTGGAGCAGGCATCATTCACCAGGTATTGCTTGAAAACTACGCATTCCCTGGCGGCATGATGATTGGCACCGACTCACACACCGTTAACGCTGGCGGCCTGGGAATGGTTGCCATCGGCGTTGGTGGCGCTGATGCCGTCGACGTAATGGTTGGACTTCCTTGGGAACTGAAGATGCCAAAACTGATCGGCATAAAGTTGACAGGCAAGTTGAACGGCTGGGCGTCGCCAAAGGACATCATACTCAAAGTTGCAGGAATACTTACTGTAAAAGGCGGAACAGGCTGCATTGTCGAATACTTCGGCGAGGGAGCCGCAACTCTTTCTGCAACAGGCAAAGGCACAATATGCAATATGGGTGCCGAGATTGGCGCAACCACATCAATATTCGCCTACGACAAGAAGATGCACGACTATCTGTGCGCAACCGGCCGCGAAAAAATAGCAGCCCTGGCTGAACAAAACGCCGAGAACCTTGCAAGCGACAAGGAAGTGTATGCCAATCCTGAAAAATTCTACGACCAAATCATCGAAATCAACCTTTCAGAGGTTGAACCATACATTAACGGACCATTCACACCTGATGCGGCAACGCCAATATCGCAGTTCGCCGACTACATTAAGAAGAACAACTATCCTGAAGCAATGGAGGTAGGATTGATTGGCTCTTGCACAAACTCATCATACGAGGATCTTGACCGCGCCGCTTCAGTCGCTCGTCAGGCAAAAGACAAGAACATCAAGGTAAAGGCTGAATTCATCGTATCGCCAGGTTCGGCACAAGTGAAAAAGACCACCGAACGCGACGGACAACTCGACGCATTCAAGTCGATAGGCGGATTGGTAATGGCCAACGCCTGCG
>CALCFP010000229.1 GCA_937900725.1 uncultured Bacteroidota bacterium
ATCGGACGGTGTCAGCTGGCGCAAGGAGAACAACCAGCGCCCGCTGCTGTTCGACGATTCGTACTCGCCTAAACTGTCATACTTCGCAGTTGTTGATGAAGAAGCACCTGAATATCTAACCATAGAACCCGAAAAGATACCTAACCCCGATCCGGAACCAGACGCAATAGGCAAATTAGGCTCAGGAATCAATGACGAGGCTGCTCAAGAACTGAACGTTTACGGCAAGACTGGCACCATTGTCATTGAAACACTCAACGGTGCCAAAGTTGACGCCTGCATCTACCAAATCGACGGGCGTATGATAGGCCGCTACACCATTGACGGACGTGCCGAGATTAGTTTGCCAAGCGGCATCTACATTGTTGACAAGCAAAAAGTTGTGGTAATGTAACCACACTTCTGGTCATAAGAGCAAATAGGCTGCATTAATGCAGCCTATTTTTGTTTTTACGCATTCATCAATCACAAATTCACGTGCCATTCCTCATATTCAAAAAACATTACAGTCGGCTAACGCGAAAAGGACGCTGATGCAATGACTTGACTGACTGACGATGTTTTTAGGAAATTAGTTTCCCAAAAACATGAATTAAAGTCAATGGGAATGACTTCCGACACTGAAAAGGCAAGGAACTCTTTACAAAAAGACAATACATGACATTTATTCACAAATACTTACGTGCACGCACATACATTTTCCTGACATCAAAGAAAAAAGTCTTTCTAATAGGATTGGATTGGTTTGTTTTTTTACTATGTTTACATCATGCAACTTATTCATTTTGGGGGGAATGAGCCTAACCTGGCCAACAAAAAAATGATGATGTTGACTAAACTGATTGAAAAACAAAACAACAAAATATGAAAAAATTATTACTAGTGCTTGCCACTTCGGTTTTTGTGGCTGCAACAAATGTGAACGCGCAAAGTGTAAAGGCTTACAAAAACGGGAATGCGACAGACTATACTGCTTCCGGTTTGAAACAAGGAGACTTGTCAACAGTTGATTCCATTGTGGCAACCGGCACATGGACAAATCAAGATATAGAAAACCTATCGTCATCATTCACAACGGGAATGTTTTCTGATAATACAAATTTGAAAAATGCTGATTTCTCCAATGCTGTCTTTACTGCGAACAGCCTCAGTTCGCTATTCTATCATTGCAAGGCATTGAAAAGTGTGGTTTTGCCTAATACAGTCAAGACAGACGGCATATCTTTAGGTAGTGCATTTTCAATGTGTGTCGAACTTGAATCTATCAAGAACCTTGACAAATTACAGAACATTACAAACATGTATTGTGCTTTTCAGTATTGTAAAAAAATCAGTTCAATTACATTGCCAAATGTGACCAACAACAATGAAGTTAGTTTTCAAAGCACATTTAGTGAATGCAACTCACTGCTCAACATCGACAACCTAGACAAATTCACTAATATTACTTGCATATCGTCAATGTTTTATGATTGCCGTATGCTCAAATCTGTTACATTCTCAAATGTCGTCAACAGTAACGAAATGGATGCCTATTGTACTTTCTATTGGTGCGATTCATTAAAGACATTGACCAATTTTGAAAAATTCACAGGCATCACAAGTATGGTATATAGTTTCTACGGTTGCAAAAAGATTGATGAAATACATTTCGGATGCATTCCAAGTGCCATTCAATCTTCAGACAATCCTTTCTATATATGCAATGCATATAAATATCTTCCTTCAGGTATCACCTCAATTCCTACAGAATGGCAATCATACACCAACTTTGTATTGCCATTCACTTCGGTGACTCTTGAAGGCAACATGTCGTATTCGTCAACATACCCAATAGAATTGCCAACTATTTCAACCAACCCAAGCTATTGTGGTGCCACAGAAATTGTCTGCCAAATAAGCAACGACAACTTTGCCACATCAACAACAATAGGTTCAAACGCCATATTAAAGGGCAACTATACTGGATACAAATTCAGGATAGCAGCAAAAAACGAGTTGATGAACAGCTATGTATATAGCAATAGTGTTGATGTGGTGGCAAGTCCTTATCAAGCAACAGCATATGTAAATGGAAAACCTACACGGTATAAAATAAGCCAAATTTACTTATCCACTTTTGCTGATGCAGACTCACTAGTGTTGGAAGGTGCATGGACCAACAGTAACTTTAGCACTTTAAGGGGCGCCTTAAAGGAAGGTGAAAATTATTACACATCCACTAATGACAAGTTGATGAAAATTGACATGTCTAACGTTATACTCTCAGGAAACATGTCATTGGGTGTAAGTGATCTGTTTCGCTTTTGTGAAAACCTAACTAAGGTGATTTTGCCCGAACAGGAATCTACGGTTGATTTTTCTCTTTATGGAACTTTTTCAGGATGTTCTAAGCTTGAAACCATAGAGAACCTTGACAAAATAAAAAACATCACTGACCTTAGGGAGACATTTAAGGATTGCCATGTATTAAAATCATTGGAATTCTCAGAATCGACAAACAGCAAAAGCATTGCTCTATACAACACATTCTACAACTGCAAGTCGCTGGAAAGCATAACCAATTTCGAGAAATTCACTAACCTATATGATTTCAGCTATGCTTTTTATGGATGCTCAGCTTTGAAACAAATTGCCTTTGGCACTAATCCAAACACCGACAACGCAAAAAAAATATGTAACTCAAACTCAAACAATGCTTTCAGTTACACATTCACCAATTGCAATGCCATCAAGTCGTTGCCAAATGGTGTGTCAACAATACCTTCATCATGGCAAGGTTTCAACAATTTTGTATTGCCATTTACAAGCGCCTCATTGAGCGGAACTGCTGGCTTTAATACCGGCGATGTATTCGTATTGCCGACAATTAATCCTACACCTGCCTACTGCGCCGCAACTGACATTGTTTACGAACTAAGCAACGATGGCTTCGCTACAAAAGAGACTTACACACCAAACACCATAGTAACAAAAGACTATACTGGCTACAAGATGCGCTTGGGCGCCAAAAATGCAAGTATGGACAGCTATGTTTACAGCTCTTCCATGGATGTGACAAAAGTAAACTTTGTGCTTACTGCCTACACTACTGGTGTCGCCTCCAAGTATGGTGTTGACCAATTGGAAACAGGCACACTTGCGCAAGTTGATTCAATAGTGGTATATGGCTCTTGGAACGATGGCAACCTCAGCAAGTTGCAAAAAGCATTGAAAAGTGACGGCAAATACGATACATATAACCTATGTCTTAAGGGTGCCAACATGTCAAATGCCACATTCAATGGTGATATTATTAATGGCATGTATGGTTTATTTAGAAGTTGTGACAGCTTGAAATATGCAATCTTGCCTTCTAATGCTTTCTCTGGCACAACATATTTATTATATACTTTTAAAAATTGTGAAAACCTTAAAAGGGTCGGGAACCTTGATAAACTTTTAAACATAAGTAAAATGGAAGGAACCTTCTCTGGTTGCAAAAAGCTTGTCAATGTCAAATTCGCTAAAACAAAGAATACTACAAATATCACTTTAACTGATGTTTTCGACAATTGTTCTTCATTGGAATCTGCCGATTTGAGTTCGTTCAAGAATATTTCTGGTTTATACGGTACCTTCAATAATTGCTCAGCATTAAAAACAGTGACATTTGCAGATACTGCAAACAATAACAGCATCTATCTGTATTATACATTCAGTAATTGCGGATCCTTGAAAACAATAACCAACTTCAAATACTTTTCCAACCTGTGTGACTTTAACTATTCGTTCTACTCTTGTAAATCACTCAAGGAATTGGAGATTGGCACCGATCCCAATACTGACAATGCAAAAAAAACATACTGGAATTCAGACTATCCATTCGTTAGCACCTTCTCCAACTGCAAAGCCAGCATTTTCCTGCCAAGCACAGTAACAACCATTCCTGAAAAATGGCAAAGCTACACCAACTTTGTGCTGCCAATAACATCCATTGAAATTTCAGGCACTGCAACAATAGACAAGCAAGGCGGGGAAATTGCAACGCCTACCATTACAAACACACCAAAATACTGCATAGCTACAGATACCGTGTATTTGGTTAGCAACAACAACTTCACCACAAGCAAGTCGTTTGCACCGGGCGACGTTATTCCTGCAACATATATCGGCTACCAAGTCAAGGTTGGTGTAAAGAACGCTCGAATGACCGATTATGTTTACAGTCCTACACTGATGACAATAGCCACAGCTGCAACCGTGATTGCCTACACTGGAGGAAAGAGCACCACATACTCCATTGCCGATTTGACTACCGGTTCCATTGCATCTGCCGACTCAATTGTTGTGGAAGGCTCATGGAACAATGACAATCTAATCAAACTGCAGAAAGCATTGAAAACCGACGGCAACACTTACACACCCAACCACTCACTTAAAAATGCCAACATGGCTGATGCCACATTCATTGGCGACATTACAGATGGCATGGATTATATGTTTCGCTATTGCGACAGCCTGAAAAATGTATCTCTGTCATCAAGCGTCTTTACAGGTAAAATCAGTTTATACTATACTTTTAATGGTTGCAGCAAGCTTGTTAACATCAAAAACCTCGACAAGCTTCAAAACATAACCGACTTGTATTATACATTCTACAATTGCGGAAAAATTACCAATGTAAAATTTGCAGATACTGAAAATAAAAACACAACCAGTCTTGAAGAAACATTCTGTTATTGTTCTTCATTGGAATCTGTTGACTTAAGCTCATTCAAGAATATTACAAGTAGCCTATATGAAACATTCTACAAATGTACATCATTAAAAAATGTGAAATTTGCAGATGCAGAGAACATCAACAGTATCCGTCTGGATGAAACATTCTGTGGTTGTACAGCCTTGCAATCGTTGACCAACTTTGAAAAGTTCACCAATCTGTATGGTTTTGAATATGCATTCAAATCTTGTTCATCGCTCAAGGAGGTGAAACTTGGCACCGACCCCAACACTGACAATGCCAAGAAAACATATTGGAGCAGCGACACTCCATTCACTGATGCATTCACTGATTGCAATGCCATTAAATATTTGCCAGATACCGTAAAAAAAATTCCTGTCGAATTGCAAACATTCAACAACTTTGTGCTGCCAATAACTTCTGTCACCCAAACAGGCACAGCCGGCATAACTAAAGAAGGCGGCGTCATGTCAACTCCTTCCATTGCAGCCTCGCCAGCTTACTGTGCAATAACTGACACCATTTACCAGCTGAGCAACAACAATTTCAGCACATACAAGTCGTTCAAGAAGGGCGAGGTGTTGAAAGATAACTATGTGGGCTACCAGTTGCGCGTAGGCGTAAAAAACCAAAGCATGGCCAATTATGTGTACAGTTCCGCATCAATCAAGGTTGAGGAGATAATACCTCTTATTGCATACCGCAACGACACTGCAACAGAATACTCGTTTAGCGCAATAAAGCCAGGCATTTTAGCTGATGCCGAAAGAATAGAATTGTATGGTGCATGGACTGACACCGATTTGCTTAACCTGCAAAAGGCATTGAAGAAAAACTGGAGCACACAAAACAACGAGGAGAACTCAACTCTTGTAAATGCCGACTTGTCAAAAGTGTCGTTCAGTGGCAATGTCTGCAACACTTCACGCTTGTTCAAAAACTGCACTGCACTTATCGAGGTTCAGTTGCCAAGTGCAACCATAGCCAATGGCATCAGCCTAAGTTCAACATTCAGTGGTTGTACTCTGCTGAAATATGTCCTAAACCTTGAAAAACTGGACAACATTGTAAAGATTGACAGCGCTTTCTACAATTGCAAGACAATAAGCAGCCTGAAGTTCAGCACTACCGCAATGACAGCCAAGATAGATTTTGCAGCAGCATTCTACGGATGCTCCTCCCTTTCTGCAGTAACCAACCTGGCATCTTTCCAAAACATATGCGGCCTGACATACGCATTTGCCAATTGCAAAAGTTTGTTCAGCTCTCTTTATTTCAGCCAAATCACAAATAAAAACAGCATTGACGCCACAGGCGCATTCGACGGTTCTTATGTATCAAGCATTTATTACTTCAACTATTTCGAAAACATAACCAACCTGAGCTATACATTCCGTAATTGCAACAACTTAGGTTCCATCACCTTGGGAGTTGACCCAAACAAACTGGCTGAAGCCAACATTGTCGGAACATTCGATGGATGCTCAAGCGTCAATAAATATCTGCCTGACGG
>CALCFP010000230.1 GCA_937900725.1 uncultured Bacteroidota bacterium
CATTCCCACAACGCACCCCACCGGATTGCCGTCGGCAAGGTGGCTGTCAAGCGCTTTCAGAGCCTTGCCTTTATTCAGGTAACGTCGTTTGTCAACCTTTATTCCGAACATTTTGGATATTCGGGAGATGAATACTCCGGGGAAAGTGCGGAACGATGTGACGGCCATGCCGGACATCTTCACGAATGTCATGTGCGAGAAGAACAGACCGTACGACAGACCGAAAACCATAGGTTCCGATATCTCGATGCCGTAATACCGGAGCATATTCACAATGACTCCGTTCTCGCAGTGTGCCGCAGGCTTATGTACAAAATCGAGTTCCATTATTCGGGCATCGTCTTTAACTGTTCAACCGTCATACGCAGGGCATCGGCATATTTGGCCAAGGTCTCGTTGTCGAGCGAGTTGAAGTTCTTAGGCTTGAAATGCCGGCGTATCCTCCATTTTGATATTCCGGTATATGTAGATAGAAGCCTCACGTCCATAAGCCCTTTAGCGGCGTAGTATTCGAGCGGGCTTGATGTTCCGTTCTTAATGCGTTTCAGGATGTCATCGCATTGTTCGTTGATTTCATCCCAAGCCAAGTCGAGGGCATCAGTCTTTACGTCCCATCCGTCGCTCACGACGCTAGTGTATTTGCCGTCGTTGTCAACCGCATAGGCTATGTCGCGGACAACCGTGCCCTTTGCGTACTTAAGGTCCTGTGGAACGTCTTCGGTTTTCATCGCAAATCAGCAAACGGTGAACATACAGTGTGCATAGGAGAAGCGTGCGCTTTCAGGGACCATCAGCAATATTTTCTGCCCCTTATGCAACTTGCCCGAAGTCATCAGTTCGTCAAGCATGGCGAATGCCGAGGCCGAAGCGATGTTCCCGACTTTTTGCAGATTCAGGAACCAGCGTTCAAAAGGTATGCTCATGCCGATATTGTCCAATTCCTGCTTAATCAGATCCTTGAAGAACATCGACGACAAGTGAGGCAGGAACCAGTCAACGTCGTCGGCGGAGAAGTTGTGCTTTTTGGCCATTGCCGACAAGTGGCGGGCGCCAAGTTTGACTACGTTTTCGCCAAGCAGTCGTGTATCCTGCTTTACGGCAAATATCGATTTCGACAGCCACTCGTCTTCGGGGAACAGCGACCAGCCTTTGAGCGAGCCGTCCTCCTCCTTTTCGGCGCCTGCGTACATGCAAGTCTCCATTTCGTTGGCAAACGATGTTATCTCAATCCAGTCTATCCGTAGCGACACATCGCCGGCAACCGGCTTGTCCTCTATCATCAGGGCCATTCCGGCATCGGACAGCATCCAGCGGAGGAACTCCTTCTCGAATGCCAGCATCGGCCTTGCATCTACCTGCTTCAGCAATTCTTCCGATTCCTTTTGGAAATACGATGAGTTAAGCCAAGCCGATGCGCGTTCAGACGCACTTGCTATGGCACGCTTTGCCAAGCCCGACATTACCGACATGTAGGCGTATTTTATCGCATCCACTCCGGCACAGCACGAACCGGCAAACGAAACCACCTCGATATCCCGGCTTCCGCCAACCGCGCCGTGCACCATGATGCCGTGCGAAGGAATCAACTGCTCAGGCGAGGCTGTGCCACACGACAGCACATCTACGTCGTCGATTGTGACGCCACGTTTCTCGAGCAACGTGTTGATGGCATTGGCGGCCATCTGCACATTGGTGTGGGTTACTTTTCCATTCTCGTCCATTGCGTAGTAACGGCTCTCTATGCCGTTTTTCCTCAAGATGATGCGTCTTGCCTTCGAAGGCTGACCGTTAATCATTCCCAAATGCTTTTCCATGTCGTCGTTGCTGACAGGGTCGTTCGGGAAGAAGTGTGCCGTTTTAACTATGTATGCTGAATTACTCATAATAAATGTCATTGACCGAGATTGTAGCAAATCTCAAGTCTGTTTCTTTTCATGAAATAGTATCTGATAGGATATAGCAAATGATATATTGTCAACACGATAGGCGAAACCACATATAGCACGAAAAACAGATAGTATGAGAACAGCGTGCAACGGTGTGTACGTGCGGGATTCCCCCATTCGCCTTTCTTGCGTATGAATTTTGCCCATATTCCAAATATGCGGTGGCCAACTTTCTCTACATACACTATTTTAGGTACGTAGTCGATGGCGCCTGCGTTCATAAGTTTCTGTTGCAACGAGCCGAAACCGTCTGTCTGCAAAACTTCGCCAATTACTTCGCCGAACCGCGATGCGCCGGCAATGTCGGCATCGGACACGCCTGCAGCGGGCCAAATGCCTGTGGCCTCCTTCTTGCCGTAAAGCAGCCAGCGAGCAATGGTCACTATGCCGACCAGATTGTGAGCACGGTCCTGCAGGACGATATGCCCCACAAATCTTGCGCCAATCTCGCCCAACGCCTTCCGGATTCCGAAGAAGGTGTTCACCCACATGTTTCGGCATCCGTTGACAAAAACCACGTTTCGGCCTTTCAGGTATTCACGAACCGGAGCCGAAGCCAGGAACGACTGCATAGGCAGCGACGGCGACAGAAACCACGACTGACCGCCAATAATAACCAAATCGGCATCCTGAACATCGCTCAAATCGATTTCCTTAATGCCAAATGGCGGAATGCCAAGACGAGTTTCAGGGAAAATGTCAAAAAACTCGTTGTAATTCCATGGAAACATGAACGGCTTTTCGGGAATTATCTCCTTGTAGACAATGGAATTGACTTTCGACAAAGGGGCGCAAACACTCTTGACAATGTCAAGTGCCTGCCCGCTCTGCGTGTAATAGAATACGGCTATTTTTTTGGATCCCATTGCTATTCTGATTTCTTCGCCTTAAAGAGTGCAAATGTACACTTTTAATTCAAAATATGATTTTTTAGTTAACCGGAGTAAATGCAGAATTAATTAATGCATTCACATACTCGGTTTCAGGCTAAAAGACAGCCATGGAGCGGACCGTTTGCCAAGTAAAAATACGCGAATGATAAAAACCAAGGGGTTTCCATAAATTACTTTGTTGTGATTATGAAGAATTGGTCAGACAGGTTGATGACATGAATGAAGAAGCAGTGCGGGCACTGTGACTGAATGAATGTCAACAAGATGGCAACAAAAATCCGAAAGCACACAAAAGAATGAAGAGCAACTCATTTTTAGTAATTATAAAATCGGGGAATTTATAGAAGTCACCTAATATGTCGTTTTACTTAAAAATGTACATTTGGCATCCAAACAAAAAGGAAAATGATTAAAAAAGACCCTCAAATCCAGTTCAAGTCGCAGGCTGAAATAAAGGCATTTCAGGAAGCGCGGCTTGCCGAAGCCTTGGCTTATTTGCAGGCTCACTCGAAATTCTACCAGAAGATGTTTGCCGACAACAATATCGACATCAGCAAGATAAAGACCATTGAAGACTTGCGTCAGATACCTGTCACCACAAAGGCCGACCTTCAGTTGCACAACAGCGATTTCGTGTGCGTTGACAGCGCCGACATAATCGACTATGTAACCACTTCGGGCACAATGGGCAATCCGGTGACATTCGCACTCACAAACAACGACCTCGACCGCTTGGCATACAACGAGTACCTTTCGTTCACCACTGCCGGGCTCACCCGCAACGACATAATGCAGGAAATGGTGACCATCGACCGCCGATTCATGGCAGGATTGGCCTACTTACTTGGCTGCCGCGAAGTGGGAATGGGCGTTTCGCGCGTAGGCAACGGCATTCCCGAACTGCAATGGGACACCATCAACCGCATTCACCCCACTTGCTGCATGTGCGTGCCTTCGTTCCTTATTAAACTTGTGGATTTCGCCGAGAAGAACGGCATCGACTACCACAAGTCGAGCCTCAAGAAATGCGTCTGCATTGGCGAAGCACTTTACAAGCCTAACGGCGAATTCACCACTTTGGGACAAAAAATCAACGAGAAGTGGCCCGAACTGAAACTGCACACCACTTACGCCTCAACCGAGATGCAGTCGTCGTTCACCGACTGCGACCAGTATAACGGCGGACACGTACAGCCCGAACTGATAATTGTCGAATTCCTCGATGAGAACAACCAGCCTGTTGCCGACAATGAGCCAGGCGAAGTGACAATAACATCATTGGGCGTTGAAGGCATGCCGTTGCTGCGCTTCAAGACCGGCGACGTCTGCTATCACTACAACGAGCCTTGCAAATGCGGGCGAAACACGATGCGCCTGAGTTCGGTGATAGGCCGCAAGGGACAGATGATAAAATACAAGGGCACAACACTTTATCCACCCGCATTGTTCGATATCCTCGACGGAATCCACGATGTGAAGAACTATGTGGTTGAAGTGTTCACCAACGATTTGGGCACTGATGACATCAAGGTCCGCATCGGCACCACCCGCACCGACGAGGCTTTTGCCAAAGAGATTAAGGACATTTTCCGATCAAAGGTGCGTGTCGCCCCAGCCATTAGTTTCGAGTCGCCTGAATACATCACCAAACTGCTGTTCCCTGAAATGAGTCGCAAACCAGTGAAATTCTACGATCTCAGATAAGACAATTCATTAATTTAAAACAAATTGACATGAAAAAACTATTCGTTCCATTCATTCTCGCAGCATGCCTGACACTATCGGCAAACGCAGCGAAAAAAGTAAGCCCGATTGCGAAACTCAACAACATAACATTTTACGGTGTCGATTTTTCACAAGGAAAGATTTTCGGCTCAACCGACACCTCCGACAAACTGCGCAAGGCTTACGCCGACATCAATATGCTGTTTGTCACTGAACCAGACAAGTACGATATCGCCAAACTTTTGGGCAAAGACGTAAAGGACGTACGAATTGAAGCTGTATCTGAATCCAACGAGGATATTGATGACGATTATCTGAAGACCTTCAGCAGCAGTTTCACCATTAACGACGAGAACCTTGTAAATTCACTCAAAAACCTGAAGATTGAGAACGGCAGCGGTGTCGGCTTTGTAATGGTAATGCAGCAACTGAACAAGCCCGCCGAAGAAGGAACATACCAACTGGTTTTCTTCGACATTGACACACGCAACATAATCACTCGATGGACAATGAGAGGCAAAGCAGGTGGAATAGGATTACGCAACTTTTGGGCAAAATCAGTCCTTGAGGTGCTGAAACAAGTGAAGGGTTACAAGGAATGACGACCGAACAAAAGCAAAAAAAGTCCCACTGAAATGGGACTTTTTTTTACTTAGCCGATATTGTAGCAAGCGGCAAAACACTTTACATGCAAGCCGTCACCGTGGAGTGCGCCACAAAAGCAGTTCCTATTCCTGTATTTCGGCAGGAGTCTTTTCCTTTCGGCGGAACCAACGCTTGCGCAAGTCGCTGAACTCGTTGAAATCCTCAGTAAAAAACAGGCCAAGCCCACGGGTGTATGGCGCATCGTCATAGATAAGATCCTCGTTGACTTTTTGGAACGCCTTCAGCCTCACATTACCCTTCTTGTTGAGTTTCAGTTCAACAGACAAGTCGGTAGTGTATTGGCTTGAGCCATTTTCAGAACTTTTATCTTGGCTATTGACATCAAAGTTGCTGTTTACCACAATGCGGTCGTCCCAAAGACTGGTTGAAAGCGTCAGTTCGTACTCTTCGGAACTGATTTCGGTTTCAGGCCTGTAGGCGACGCCAAGGTCGAAGTTTGTGCTTATCTGGCTAATCCATTTCGAGAGTTGGTTCGAAAGCAACTCGCTGGCCGTACTTGCACTCACCGACGCTGCCGACGTTGACGCATCGTTGCCGGCCACAGTGGTAAGCGGATAGAACTTGTTGAGCAGAAGAAGATACACCACCTGCTGGTTCAAGTCATCGGTAGGGAGGCTGTTCAACTGCTCAATCTCTTCCACATTGCTTGTAGTTGAAGGCACGTCGATTGAAAAACTGATATTAGGCGACACTAATTTGTTGCTCATTATCAGATGGCAGTTTACGGGCACCTTCTTCTCGCGGTCTTCCTCGTTGAGTGTAAGCGAATAGACAGGCACCTTGCGCAGCTTGTACGCTGCGTCAATGTTGATAGTTGCTCCTAGAGGCTCTCCTGTCCAAGTCACGTAACTGCCACTTTGAATGTCAAGTTTCTTGCTTATGATGTTCTGCAACGTGAACGTGAAATCACCCTTGTTGATTAGATAAGTGCCATATATTGAAAAATTGTCATCGACAAGACGGATGTTCAAATCGGCATTTCCGCTTGAGCGCAAGGCGTCGCCTATGGACGGGTCGAACACAATCTGAACTTCGGCATCAGGCGTAACCTTAAGGTCAAGATTAAGGCTCAATGTCGAACGCGGAGCTTCCAACACATGTTCTGTTCGCTTGCGCCTTGCGTCATTGATGTTGGCCATGTTCACTGGCTGTAAAAATGTTATGAACTCATTCTCAGTCAAATCGTTACGACCTTCCATTGTTATATAGAACATTGACTTGGGCATTGTGGTTGCACTGATATCGACATTGATGGCCTTGCGGGTGGAGCCAGTAACATTGACAATGCCGCTGGCATAAGTCTTTCCGTACCACAAAGGCGAATCGACATTGCGAATGTTGAGAGCCACAATGTTGTTACAGTCAAACTTAAGGTCGATGTTAAACTCCTTCATGTCGCGGTGCCAGATTGAGCCGTCGATGGTGAAATTACCAGCTTCAGTATCGGTAAGTCTGACTTTGTTAAGCCGAATTTTGTTTTCCACGAACTCTAGTGTGTCATTTGTGTAATATACGGCCTTTGTAGGCTTTAGAGTCAGGTATGTGTCCTCCAGCCCCATTTTTCCGTACCAGTTGGGAGACGTCAGGCGTCCGTCAAGGTGCATCTTGCCGCTGAAGGTGCCCACCATCTCGCTGAACACGTTCGAAAGAAAGAGTTTCAGGAACTGCACGTCCTGATGCGTGGCTTCGGCATCAAGGTCCATATACGAGTTGGCAGGGTCGATATAGCCAGCGAAAGTGGTCCGGGAACTGCCACCTTTGTCAGACAGTGCGCCTTCCACAAGCAGTTGGCGTTGCTCCATATCCCAAGATGCGTTAGCATCGACATCGCCGAACCGTTGGCCGTTTATTGAAAAATCGACTATACCGAGCCCGCCCTCGATGCGCTTCTCGCCCTTCAGGTCCTTCAGGTTGACATTGCCCGACAGCAAGCCTGACAAGTCTGTCGCGGTGGCGAGTATTTCCGAAATGAAATCGAGCCTCAAGTTGCTTACTCCTATAACGAGACTGTCGTCAGGATAATCGGAAATGATACCGCTCACGAAGACACGCGACAAGCCGTTATCGATGTCAACATTGCTGAACACCATGGCCGTATCATGAAGAATCACCATTGACGGCCTTATGGTTGCCGTGGTGTCGAATATGGTTACAGACGACTCGCCGATGGCAATTTCCTTTTGATGCGGATTGGTCATACGGATATCGGCATTGACACAACCACTATTGCGCCCTTTGGCAAGATGATTGTCCCAATTAACGACAAGTCTTGCCAATCCTTCGGATAATGCTGATGACACCCTGAGACTGTCCATCAACTGGAAATCGGCAAAAAAGATGCAGTCCGACGCCAACGTGGTCCTTATGCTGTCGCCCGATCCCTGCATTCCAATGGAAAGATTTTCAATCTCGAAATTTTTGGCCAACACATTGTCCGACTTCAGTTTCAAGTCCAGAAAGTTAATACTGTCAGTGAAGGATGCTGTCAGTTCTGTTCCTGACGAGATATTGAGCCACGGGGCAAATTTTTCGGTTAGCGGATGCGGATAGTCGGCCAATGCCTTGAGCACTATGGTGCCGTTGTTGCCCGTCGACGAATAATCCTTGCCCGTCGCCAGTTTGGCGGCATAGCCTGAAAAGTCCTTCACAATGTCGGAAAAGCCAAATGGGGCATCAACCTCCACATTAACAAACTCCGACTTGAGGCTGACAATCTTTCCCGTATCGGTATTGAAGGCAAAGATGGACACGGAGTCGGTGGCGAAATATGTGGAATCGCTGAAATAGTATATATCAGACACATTGACGGAGCCTTCCGCCATGTCGAGGCTGGCATTGCGGAAGTCGGCGTTTATGTTGAACGACATATTTGCATCTTCCTTGTTCGACAAGCCCAAAGCGTAAAGGTTGGCGTAATATACATACGACTGAAACTGGAAAACTGCGCTGTCGCGCCAATCGGCAATACCGTCGAAATCGAATCGCAAGTTGCGGTCGAAAGAGCAGAGCCTTCCACTAAACCTGTTCATCTCAACAAGTCCGTCAATGGACACAGAGTCAATAGAGTGTCCTGAATAGACAATGTCGCTGACCGAGCCTACAAGCACAAGGCTTATGGCGTCAGCCTTGCCAATGGTGCCGTTTGCCTTGAGGTCAACCTTTAGGCTGGCATTGCTGTTTGTCAGTTTGCCGATGGCTATCGGCGACGACTTCAGGCTGGCGTCAACGCCGAACACCTTGTCGCCTCTCTTGCCGAGCGATGCATTCAGTTCAAGGTTGCCAATGCCCGTCGACAACGAACCCTCGGCAAGAATGTCGCGTGCCGTCCCTTCGGCAAATCCGCTGAATTCAACCTTGTCTAGCGGAGTCACCAGCGGGTTCAGTTTCATTGTGTCCGCTTTCGCGAAATAGCCTGCAATGGCAAGCAACTCGGCGCTATTTGTCTTTAGCTGGCTTATGCCGAAACGGTACTCAAGGTTGTCAATGTCGTTGATTCCGTTCACCGCAAAATTGCATTTGAGCAATGTGCTGTCGAATATCTGCACCTTCACGTTGTTGCCATTCACGCTGCTTTCGGTGCCACTCACAACGCCCGTCAGCGACACACGCCTTGTGTCGCCAGTAAATTGTGGAGCCAATGCCGAAAAGTCGTCAAGACAAAGTCGCATATTATCGACATTCACTGTGTACGACACCTTTGGATCCTCGGCTGACTTGCCCGTCTTGATGGCAATGCTGTTCATCTGTGCCGACGAACTCCGGCCCTCAAAATTCAGGTTGTCGATGTTTATTATTCCATCGCTTACGCAGAAATTGAACCGCAGGTCATCGACAAGACGCTTGCCGTCATAGCCCGTGGTCAAAGTCTCGACATTGACCAGAATACTGTCGTTCCGGACCGTGAAGTCGCTTATGTCGATGTCGAAATCACAGAAGTTGTGTTTCTTCCTGCCGTCATCGAAGCAGATTTTGGTCTGCACTACAGTTATCTCGCTCAGCCTGACGGACCAATCGCCCTTGACCGTATCGCCCTTGCCGAAGGCATCGGCAATGAACCCGTAGTTGTCCGACGAGTCGGTCTTTGTCACAAAAGCCTTCATTCCACGCAGATATGCACGCCTTATGTCGATGTCTTTTTCATCAATGCTGATAGAATTCAGGTAACCCGACAGTTGCGGAATGAAAACGAGCGTATCGCCATTTTGGTCGAACACAAGCACATCCTGCAAAGCGAGCCCTTGGTTTATGTAGTAGCGCGCCTTGCCAATGCTGACTTTCGTGTTTAGCGTTTCCCCGATTTTCGTAGTCAGATAGTCAGCTATCTGAGTCTGCACCAGAGGCGATCTCACCGCCGACCATAAAAGGACAACTACGCCAATTAGCGACAGCAATAAAACTGATAATATCTGTAACGCTTTTTTAATATTTTTGCGTGTTTAGTTAAACATCGTTTTAGTGGCTCAAAAATATTCTTTTTGCAGACACTTACGGCCATATTTTGGTTTTATGAGCATAACAATTTTAGGTATCGAATCATCGTGCGACGACACATCGGCTGCCGTCATCCGCGATGGCGTCATCATGTCTAACGTAATTTCGAGTCAAAAAGTACATGAACAATACGGCGGAGTGGTGCCGGAACTGGCATCGCGCGCACATCAGCAAAACATAATCCCGACCATCGACGCGGCAATAAAGAACGCCGGCATCGGCCTCGACGAGATTTCGGCTGTGGCGTTCACTCGCGGTCCCGGACTGTTAGGCTCACTGCTTGTAGGCACATCGTTTGCAAAAGGATTCGCGCTTGCCCGCAATCTGCCACTCATTGAGGTCAACCACCTGCAGGGACATGTGCTTTCGCACTTTATCAAAGAGT
>CALCFP010000231.1 GCA_937900725.1 uncultured Bacteroidota bacterium
GTTGATGGAGTAGCGCACGCCCGCCTGCGCCGCCAAATTTATGACCTTGTCGAGGTGGATGCTGTCAAAAAGTTGCTGAAGATGCCCGCTGTCAGCGATATCCATCTTCACGAAACTGAAATTGCCGTATCGGGAACTTGCCGTTATGGCACAAGGGTCAAGTCTCGATGCATCAATGCCCAACTCGTTCAGGCGCGCCACCTTTATGGCTAAATTGCTAATGTCGCTCACATTGTCGATGCCTACAACATTATGCCCTTGACCAATCAGTCGTAAGGCAACGTGAAAACCTATAAATCCTGCTACGCCTGTTACAAGCAGATTCATTATCCTATCTTTTGGTAGTCGAATCCCAATTCGGCCAATTCGGCCTTGTCGTAGATGTTGCGCCCGTCGAGTATCAAGTTGCCTCGCATCGATTTTTGAAGCACGCTCCAACTCGGCATTCGGAATACCTTCCACTCTGTGACAAGCATTAACGCATCGGCATCGACTGTCGCTTCATACATATCGCGACAATAGGTAACCGTACTGCCTACTCGGCGTCGGCACTCGTCCATTGCCACTGGATCGAACACTTTTACGGTGCAACCTGCATTGACCAACTTATCAATAAGGATCAGGGCGGGGGCCTCACGCATATCGTCGGTTTCGGGCTTGAAGGCCAATCCCCATAATGCTATCGTCTTTTCTTTCAGATTGCCGTTGAAATGTTTTTCCAACTTGCTGAACAATATCGATTTTTGTGCTTCGTTGACTTCCTCCACTGCTTTCAGGACACGCATCGGATAGCCGTTCTGCTCGGCTGTCTTTATGAGGGCCTTCACATCTTTCGGAAAACAACTTCCGCCGTATCCGCAACCTGGGTACAGAAATTTCTTGCCAATACGAGTGTCGGTGCCAATGCCCTTGCGAACCATATTGACATCGGCCCCAACTAACTCGCAAAGGTTGGCGATATCGTTCATAAAACTGATGCGGGTTGCAAGCATTGAATTGGCCGCATATTTTATCATTTCTGCTGAAGGTATGTCGGTGAAAATCATACGTTCGCTGTTCAGCATAAATGGTTTATACAATTTCGACATCGTTTTTTGGGCGCGTTCGCTATTTGTGCCGACAACAACGCGGTCAGGTGTCATAAAGTCACGTATGGCCGCTCCTTCTTTCAGAAATTCAGGATTCGACGCAACGTCAAACTCCACTTTGACTCCGCGTTTTTCGAGTTCATCCTCTATTGCGGCTTTGACTTTTTGGGCCGTCCCGACAGGCACTGTCGATTTGGTTACCAACAGCGTGTATTTGTTGATGTTTTGTCCGAACTCACGTGCGACTGCCAATACATATTGCAAATCGGCACTTCCGTCTTCATCAGGTGGCGTCCCTACTGCAGAAAAGACTACTTCCACATTATCGAGGCACGATTTCAAATTGGTTGTGAAGTGCAGCCGTCCTGCCGCAACATTACGCATAACCATCTCATCCAAACCTGGCTCATAGATTGGAATCTCGCCTTGAAGCAGTTTGTCAATCTTTTCCTGATTGATGTCAACACAAGTCACATCGATGCCCATTTCAGCGAAACACGTTCCCGAAACAAGTCCAACATAACCTGTACCTACTATTGCAATATTCATATATTGAAAAATTCTAGGGAACTTCCATAAATTCCCCCGATTATTAAAATTTCAAGTCTTTATTATCTCTCTGCGCGCATAGGATTATTCAGGAAATCCTCATACGACAGACGGATACCGTCTTCAAGTTCAGTCTTGTACTTCCAACCCAGCTTTTCGGCTTTCGATACATCGAGCAACTTGCGTGGCGTGCCGTTGGGTTTTGTTGTATCCCACTGAATTTCACCTTTATATCCTATGACTTTTGCCACCATTTCAGTCAATTCCTTAATGGTCAATTCCTTGCCTGTGCCCGCATTTACAGTTTCGTTGCCACTGTAGTTGTTCATCAGGAACACACACAGGTTGGCCAAATCGTCAACATAAAGGAACTCGCGCAACGGACTGCCATCGCCCCAGCAAGTGACTGATGTCGCGCCAGACTCTTTTGCCTCGTGGAAACGACGAATCAGCGCAGGCAACACGTGGCTATGTGTTGGATGATAATTGTCGTTTGGTCCGTAAAGGTTTGTAGGCATAACGCTTATGTAATCGGTACCGTACTGGCGGTTAAGAAATTCGCAATACTTCAATCCTGATATTTTTGCCAAAGCATAGGCCTCATTGGTTTTTTCCAATTCCGATGTCAAAAGGCAAGATTCCTGCATCGGCTGTGGCGCCATACGTGGATAGATGCAGGAAGAACCGAGAAATTCCAGTTTCTTGCAACCGTTTTGCCAAGCCGAATGTATTACGTTCATCTCCAAAATCATGTTTTGGTACATGAAGTCGGCCAAGGCGTTTTGATTGGCAATGATTCCTCCAACTTTTGCAGCGGCGAGAAACACATATTCGGGTTTTTCAGCGGCGAAAAATGCCTCCACAGCATCCTGGCGGCAAAGGTCAAGTTCCTTATGGGTGCGTGTTATGATGTTGTTGTAACCTTGACGCTGCAACTCGCGGACAATGGCAGAACCAACCATTCCACGATGTCCTGCAACGTAAATCTTACTATTCTTTTCCATTGTTACAGAAATTACTAGTCTTCCATTTGTGATTTTAGATACAGTTTCTTCACAAATTTCATATCGTGCTCAACCATAATCTTGACCAAGTCTTCGAATGAAGTCTTGCGAGGGTTCCAGCCAAGTTTTGTCCTTGCCTTTGTTGGGTCGCCAAGCAACTGGTCAACTTCGGCAGGGCGGAAATACTTTGGATCAACCTCAACCAATACTTTGCCAGTAGCCTTGTCGATGCCCTTTTCATTGACACCTTCGCCTTCCCACTTGAGTTCTACGCCCAAATTCTTGAATGCCAATGTGCAGAAATCGCGGACAGTGTGATATTCGCCTGTTGCAATGACAAAATCGTCAGGATTTTCTTGCTGAAGGATAAGCCACATGCACTCAACATAATCCTTTGCGTAACCCCAGTCGCGCAACGAATTAAGGTTTCCTAGATACAATTTGTCCTGATAGCCTTGAACGATGCGGGCTGCGGCCAACGTAATCTTGCGTGTTACGAAAGTCTCGCCACGTCGTTCGCTCTCGTGATTGAACAATATGCCGTTGCAGGCGAACATTCCGTACGACTCACGGTAATTCTTCGTAATCCAGAAACCATATTGCTTTGCGACGCCGTAAGGGCTGCGTGGATAGAATGGCGTTGTTTCCTTTTGCGGAACTTCCTGCACCAAGCCGAACAACTCTGATGTTGAAGCCTGATACAACTTGCATTTCTTTTCCAAACTCAGGATGCGGACAGCCTCCAACAATCGAAGCGTTCCGATTGCATCGGCCTCTGCTGTATATTCAGGCACGTCAAACGACACCTTTACGTGACTTTGTGCGGCCAAATTGTATATTTCGTCAGGTTGAACCAACTGTATTATACGTATAAGCGAACTCGAATCAGTCATGTCGCCATAATGAAGGTTTATCAGGCGTTTCTGCTTCATATCGCGGACCCACTCGTCAAGATAGAGATGTTCTATACGTCCTGTATTGAACGACGAAGAACGGCGCATGATGCCGTGAACCTCATAACCTTTTTCAAGAAGGAATTCTGCAAGATAAGAACCATCCTGTCCTGTTACACCAGTAATAATCGCTTTTTTCATTTTGTACTCCTTAATTTAATTAACAAATTATCACTTAATACAATAACATTATATCATGAGTAAAATTATAAGTAAATAAAGCAGTAGATATACTATGCTCATAACGAGAAATATCATATTTAAAATCTATTTTTCCTTCTTCTAATGTAATTTGCTCACTATCATTGTCATCTTCTTCACTAGGCTTTTCAGTTTCGTATAGCATAGCCATATTACCCAGCAATTCTTCCATTTTCTCAAGCAAAAGTTCCTCATCCTTTTCTACGAGGCCGACTATCTGATAC
>CALCFP010000232.1 GCA_937900725.1 uncultured Bacteroidota bacterium
TGTTTTAATGGATTTTCTAATGCAATCCTTAAAGGAAGTGTTTCAGGGTTAGCACCTTTTTTCCAAAATGATTATAACAATTTTGATGAGCAGAATTCTTCTGTATTTAATTTTGATTTTTGCCTGATTAACAAAATAGTCAACAATCTCTGTCGCAAGCTGTATGGAATCTGTTGTAGTAAGCAAATATGCTTGAAGCAAGTTACAACCTATCGAATTTCCTAAATGCGTTACCTGGCTCTTCATTGATGCAACGCTAACACTTGAATGCTCAATGATCGTTTTTAGATTGCTTGCTTTGTTTGCTTCGCGGTCTTTCATTTCAAGCAGGTATTTCTCAATCTGCTCAAGTTCGCGGTACTTATCGGTCAGGTTATGGTAATCGAGTTCGGACCTCAACTTCTCAATGGCCTCCTCGACAAGTGGCATTAAAGGCTCAAAGCATTCCTCGATGCTGGAGGCCGATGTCTGTTCGCACAACATATTGTAACATTCAATCAGCGTATCCAACTGGCTCAGCATTTCCAACTCCTCCGATTCGGGATTGTCCGCCTTGATACGGTCGCGCAACTCTGCAAAAAGCATAAGCATCACTTCCAACCTACTGGGCTTCTTCTTTTCCATAATTCACATCTGCCGTATCTGAACGGCTTGTCACAAATTTGCGCACATCTTCCATAATTTGCAACTGTCGGCTGACATTTATTGAATGAACACGATTTTCTGCCGCCCGTTTTTTTGCCACACGCGCCATATAGCGCAATATTCCTGAATTGGTGCCGATAAATGTCAATGTCTGCTGTGGCGAATACATACCTGCATATTCCAAACGTGTCGTATATGAAGCGAGTTGCGCCTTAGGCCCTTCGTCGAAATATGTGGCTGGCATAGTCAATGCTGTGTGGACGGCTTCGAAGACGTTGTCCGTCGCCACCTGCATTTCGGCATCTGGCGGAAGATGCATCACTTCATACTCTATCTGCTTGATATTAAATGGCAATACGACCACTTCGGGGAGCATCACCGTATCGGCCGTCATTAAAACGCCAACAATGCGCGATTTTGACATCAGCGAATCGGGAACAGCGTATCGCACAGTCTCATAGCCTATGCACGAAAAGATGATTGTATCACCGCTATGGCACGGCAGTGAAAAATATCCGTTTATGTTTGACGACATTCCGTATCCGTGGCGCACGTACACATTTACGTACGGAATTGGTTGCAAATCAGATGCATCAAGAATACTGCCATACACTTCGGCCTGCAAGCGTTCGGCTATCTGGGCACTTGCGCCCGTCCACAAAAGCAGGAAAACAGCGACTAAAACAGCATTTTTCATCATAATTCATCAATAAGACAACCAAATGAATGGCTTTTTACTATTTTTAGACAATTTTTTAAACGAAATCTATGCGCAATTATTGTAAAACCTTTTTTTCAATCGCGCTGATAGGCGCCACTCTCGCAAGTTGCAACCGCAAGCCAATTGAAATAGAATCGAGCGTCAGCCCGCTCACCGATTACCAAAGCAACGATGGTTCAATATCGATAACAATCACTGGAGGTAAGGCCCCGTACGCCATAAAATGGTCGAACAATCAGGCTGTGGCCGAAATGAGCGACCTCGAAAAAGGCACATACATTGTCATCGTGACCGACGCCAAAGGCCGTACGGCTTCCGACACCATCGCCGTTGACGGTCCGTCGTGCCCTGTCTGCATCGACAACGAAGGCAACAACTACAAGACGACAATTGTAGGCGACCGCGTTTGGATGGCCGAAAACCTGAAAGTCACCGCAAACAGCAATGGCGACAGCATAAAGTTCTTTCAGAATCCCGA
>CALCFP010000233.1 GCA_937900725.1 uncultured Bacteroidota bacterium
AGAAGAGGCTTGCGACTACCTGAACAAACTCACCGAGGTGTACATTCGCTACGGCCTAAATCAAAAAAACAACGTGGTATTCAATACAATCAAGTTCATCGACGAACAGATTGTCTCCATTGTCGATTCTTTAGACGAGACTGGCAGCGACCTGCAAAATTTCCGCTCGAGCAATATGATTATCAACATTACGCAGGAAGGCCAACTGCTCTACAAACAGTACGAAGACTTGAACACAAAAAAAGCAGAGTTGCTAGTTGAGCAAAAATATTACGACTACATAACAGACTACCTGAACGACAAACAAAACACACAGACTGTCATTGTTCCTACCGCAGTGGGAATCCACGACCAACTGCTGATAAACTTCATTCTGCGACTCAACACTCTGAACGAGGAACAGATGGCACTCAAAGCCCAATCTGTAAAATCGAACCCGAAACTCGACCTTATCAACTCGCAGATTGATGGCCTAAAACTGCTCATATCAGAAAACGTAAGCAACCTGACAAAAACCAACACAATAGCAATCAAGGACATAGATGGCCGAATATCAGAAATAAGCAAGCAGATTGAGAAACTTCCAGCCAACGAGCGCCAACTGATGAACATTCATCGCAAGTTCGACATCAACGACCAGATTTACACCTACTTGCTTGAAAAGCGCGCCGAAGCAGGCCTGAAACAGGCGGCGAACACTCCTGACGCACAAGTCCTCGACTATGCTCGTCCCGACCAGGCAGTCCGCATTGCACCTAAATCTAAAATCAACTATGCCATCGCATTCATTTTGGGATTGGCATTGCCAATCGGCATCATAATTCTGGTAAACTTCTTCAACGACAAGATTCTTACCCGCAAGGATATTGAAGACCGTACCAATGCTCCTATCCTGGGTGCTGTAGGACATAACGACGACAATTCGGAATTGGTCATCTTTGAAAAGCCGCGTTCAGTAATTGCAGAATCATTCAGAACCATAAAAACGAACATACAATACCTTATGCTGCACGAAGGCTCGAAAACAATTTCGGTGACCTCAACATTGAGCGGCGAAGGCAAGTCGTTTTGTGCCAGCAATTTGGCATCAATATTGGCAATGACAAACAAAAGGACCATCCTGCTAGGCCTTGACTTGCGCAAACCGCAAATCCACAAGATTTTCAACATAAAAAACAACGAGGGCATATCAACCTACCTGATTGGCAAGAACACAATAGATGAAATAATCAAGGACTCTGGCCATCCAAATTTATGGATTGCGCCTGCAGGCCCTGTTCCGCCCAACCCTGCGCAGTTGATTGAATCTGAAGGAATGGCGAAATTGTTCGAATATGCCAAGGAGAACTTCGACTTTGTCATTGTTGACACTCCGCCTATTGCGCTTGTGTCAGACGCCTTACTGCTGTCGAAATATGCGAATACTAACATTTTTGTTGTAAGACAAGGTTACAGTTTCCTGAACTCAATTGATGTCATCAACGAACTGAACAAGAACAAGAACATTCCTGATTTCAACATACTGATAAACGACTCTTCCGTTGCCGACCGTTACGGATATGGCTACTACGGGCATAAGCACCGATACGGATATGGATACGCTTACGGGCATTCGAAGCACGACAAAGGATACGGCGACGGCTACTACTCCGACATCGATTCACACAAACAGCCATCACTGTTCCAGCGTTTCAAACAATTCATTATTCCTAACAACATATTCAAACCTTAGCAAGAAATGATTAAGACACTGATACTTACACTAATAATTGTAGGCATTGCATTTCTTGGGCTCTGCTTCAATCTGGTATTCAGGAAAAAAACATTCCCTGAGACCCACGTGGGCCACAACAAAGAGATGAAAAAACGTGGAATAATGTGCGTAAAGGCTATGGACGCACTTGAGCAAAAAAAGGCTTGGGCCAAAGAAAACAGCAAATACGCCAACCTGAAAATTGACAACCAGATACTAGAAACGGACAACGAATAACCACGAAACACCACAACTATATGAAATCAATCAAACTCGCGACAAAATCTGTTGCGTTTGCATTTGCCCTGATTTCAACAACACAGGCAATTGCGCAAGAACAAAAGGCAAACATACTCGACACTGTTTACGGATTCGAGATGAAAGTCGACCTGCCCGCCACATCAGTCAAAGACCAATACAAATCTGGCACTTGCTGGTCGTTTTCAGCGATATCATTCATTGAATCAGAACTTTTGCGTACTGGCAAAGGCGAATACGACTTGTCAGAAATGTTCATCGTAAACCGCGACTACCACGTCCGTGCAATAGACTATATCCGTTGGAACGGTGCAAAAAAATTCAGCAGCGGCTCGGAATGTGGGAACGTCTTCAACCGCATCAAAGAATATGGCATTGTGCCACAATCCGTCTACGCTGGACTAAACTACGGTACAGACAAGCACCAAAACAGGGAACTCGACGCTTCACTGAAAAACTACATTCAGGCAATCAACGCTAACAGTGTCCTTACAACAGCCTGGCTTAATGGATTCGACGGCATTCTTGACGCCTACCTCGGCGAAATTCCCGAATCGTTCGAATACAACGGGAAGAAATACACACCTGCAGAATTCCGCAACAGCCTCGGCCTCAATTTTGACGACTATGTCGAACTTACATCATTCACCCACCACCCATACTACAGCAGTTTCATTTTGGAAATTGAGGACAACTGGGAACTTGATGCGGGCTACAATGTCACCATCGACGACCTTGCCGCAATTGCATTCAACTCACTCGACAAAGGCTACACTGTCGCCTGGGGCGGCGATGTGAGTGAAAACGGATTCTCGTGGAACAAGGGACTGGCTGTCGTTCCTGAAGAAGTTTTTGAAGACAACGATGACACTGATATGGACAATTTCAATCAAGGCTCAAACAGCAACAAACCGACATTGTTCGAAGATATGGTGCCTGAAATGGGAATAACTCCAGAATTGCGTCAAAAGGCATTCGACAACCGCGAAACCACCGACGACCACGGAATGCACATAACTGGATACCTGACCGACAAGAACGGAACACGCTACTTCAAAGTCAAGAATTCTTGGAACACAAACAATCCGTACAATGGATACCTCTATATGTCTGAAAATTACTACAAGTACAAGACAATATCAATTTTTGTCCACAAAAACGCCATTCCTG
>CALCFP010000234.1 GCA_937900725.1 uncultured Bacteroidota bacterium
TGGTCGAAGAACTGCTTGGCGAGATAGATCTGAGCATCTTCATTCTTGGCAATGAGCAACAGGCCCGACGTGTTTTTGTCGATGCGGTGCACAAGCCCAGGACGGGCATCGCCGCCGTTGAATATAGGCAAGTCCTTGTATCTGAAGGCCAGCGCGTTAATCAGTGTTCCCGTGTAGTGCCCGTAACTCGGATGCACCACAAGGCCCGCGGGCTTGTTTACAATTACCAGGCTATCATCTTCATATATAACGTCGAGCGGTATGTCTTCAGGTATTATTTGGATTTCGCGTGGCGGATAAGTCAGCATTATGCGGATTACGTCGCCCGGCTTCACGCGGTAGTTCGATTTTACCGGCGAGCCGTTTACGACAATGTACCCAGCATCGGCCGCCGCTTGTATTTTGGTCCGCGACGCGTTTTCAATCTTCATTTGCAGGAACTTGTCGATGCGTAGCATTCCCTGACCCTTGTCAACCTCAAAGTGAAAATGCTCGTAAAGCCCGTTGGCGTCGGCGTCGGCTTGGCCTTCGGCTTCGTCAAGTTCATCAAGTTCGTCAAATTTTTCGTCGTTCATCATTCTAATTTTTGATGAATTTCAATGTAGATGCCTTGCCGTTGCAACGGGCGTTTACAAAGTAGATGCCTGTCTTTAGGGTGGATACGTCATATTGACGGTCGTATCCTTGCATCATTGTCTGTCCGAGTGTGTTGATGATTGCAACCTCGCAGTCTTCGTCGTCCAGGCCGTCAATTGTCAGAATGTCGTTCACAGGGTTCGGATAAATCGATATTTGTTGCTCTATGGTGCCCGATTCGGCGATGTCGTCAGTCAGGCTTCCGAATAGTGGACGCATCATCAGCGAGCCCGAAAAACTTGTGTTCAGCCAGTTGCCAGTGGGGATGTAGAATATCTTGCTTTGGCTGTATCGGTTAGCGTCCCAGCCAACGTTCAGGCGTAGTGCCGATGTCTGTTGCCACCCAATGAACACGCTTTTCTCTACGTCAAGTGGCTCATTGAACGCAAAGGTCATAAACTCGTTCATCTCCCCGCTGAAGGCCGGACGGGTTGCCTCATCGCATCTGAGTTGCTTGCCAGGCTTGCCGTTTACGTTTTCCCACGCGCAGATGTAGAATCCGTCGGAAGCGCTTTCGATCGGGTTGGTAGGCAGGAAGCAGATGCTTAAGCCGTATAGTTTGTCGGCCTTGTAAGTGTTGTAAAGGTAGGCTACCTGCGACGAGTTCGCGTCCACCCCGTATGCGTTTTCGGCAGTGCCGTCATCGTACGAGTAGTAGTTGCCGAAATGTTGGTAAGTGTAGCACTTGTTGTTGCCCTTTATTAGTTCGTCTTTATCTGAAAATATCTCGCATTCAAAAAGATAAGTAGCATTATTACGTCCGTTGTCGTACACAATCGGGTTCTCGTCATACGAGTGTGTCATTTTGGTGTCGTATTGGCTTTCATAGTTTGCCGTGCCAAGTGTTACCGAGTCGTTTAGGTATATGTCGTTGTCGACGTCCTTAATGCGGATTCTCACTTCGGCCTTTATGTCGCGTTCCCAAT